>NZ_SOPU01000003.1:374957-375361 GCF_004402115.1 Pseudomonas sp. F01002
CGCCACCAGGCCGTTGCTGCCGGTGTAGAGCACCGGGTAGTGCTCTTCGAGGCGACGGGAAATGTAGTTGGCATTGAGGATCGCCAGTTGCGACGCGCGCTTGAGACCCGCGCCGCCCATCATCCGAATGTACATCCAGGTGATCGGCAAAATGCTCGCGCTGCCGAACGGTGCGGCGCAGACCGCGCCTTCTTTACGTTCCATGGTCCCGTGACCCGGCAGGAACGGCGTCAGGTGCGACTTCACGCCAATCGGGCCGACGCCGGGGCCGCCACCGCCGTGCGGGATGCAGAAGGTTTTGTGCAGGTTCAGGTGCGACACGTCGCCGCCGAACTTGCCCGGCGCGCAGAGGCCGACCATGGCGTTCATGTTGGCGCCGTCGATGTACACCTGGCCGCCATGGT
>NZ_SOPU01000003.1:375404-375776 GCF_004402115.1 Pseudomonas sp. F01002
CGCCGTCACGACCACGCGCATGCCGGCCATATTGGCGGTCGCCGGGTTGGTGCCGTGGGCGGACGAGGGGATCAGGCAGATGTCGCGACGGTCTTCGCCACGGCTCTGGTGGTAGGCGCGAATCGCCAGCAGGCCGGCGTATTCGCCCTGGGAACCGGCGTTCGGTTGCAGGGAGATCGCGTCGTAGCCGGTGGCGGCGCAGAGCATCGCTTCCAGCTCGTCGGTCAGCTGCTGGTAGCCGGCGCTTTGCGCGGCCGGGGCGAACGGGTGCAGGGCGCCGAATTCGGCCCAGGTCACCGGGATCATTTCGCTGGCGGCGTTGAGTTTCATGGTGCAGGAACCCAGCGGGATCATGGTGCGATCCAGGGCCAG
>NZ_SOPU01000003.1:375783-376889 GCF_004402115.1 Pseudomonas sp. F01002
GTAACGGTTGAACACCGGGTGGCTGAGGATCGGCGACTGGCGCAGCAGGGCGGCCGGGATCGTGCTAACCACGGAAGTGGCGAGGGCGGCGAAGTCCGGCAGGGTTTTGCCGTCGGCCAGCAGGGCCCACAGGGTTTCCACGTCAGCTTGCGAAGTGGTTTCGTCGAGGGACAGGCCCAGACGTTCGGCATCGATTACGCGCAGGTTGATCTGCTGGGCACGCGCCTGATCGTGCAGCTTGGCGGTGTTAGCACCGGTGTTCAGGGTCAGGGTGTCGAAGAAGCTGGCTTGCTCGACTTTCAGGCCCAATGCGCTCAAGCCTTGGGCCAGAATCGCGGTCAGGTGATGCACGCGGTTGGCGATCTGCGTCAGGCCTTTCGGGCCGTGGTACACGGCGTACATGCTGGCGATGTTGGCCAATAAGACCTGCGCGGTGCAGATGTTGCTGGTGGCTTTCTCGCGACGGATGTGTTGCTCGCGGGTCTGCATCGCCAGGCGCAGGGCCGGCTTGCCGAAACGGTCGACGGAGACGCCGACCAGACGGCCCGGCATGTCGCGCTTGAATGCATCCTTGGTGGAGAAATNGCCGAAGCGTTGCGCGCTGCCGATGGCCACGTCGGCACCGAATTCGCCTGGCGGGGTCAGCACGGTCAGGGCCAGCAGGTCGGCGGCGACCGCCACCAGCGCATTGGCGGCGTGGAAGCGTTCGGTCAGTTCGCGGTAGTCGAAGACGTCACCGTTGCTCGCCGGGTATTGCAGCAAGGCGCCGAAGAACGGCGTCACGTCAGTCAGTTCGAGCTCGTCGCCAACGACTACGTCGATGCCCAACGGCTCGGCACGGGTGCGCAGCACGTCGAGGGTTTGCGGGTGGCAATGCACGGAAGCGAAGAACGCATGGCTGCCCTTGTTCTTGCTCAGGCGTTTGCAGAAGGTCATGGCTTCGGCGGCGGCGGTGGCTTCGTCGAGCAAGGACGCGTTGGCGATGGGCAGGCCGGTGAGGTCGCTGATCAGGGTCTGGAAGTTCAGCAGCGCTTCGAGACGGCCCTGGGAAATTTCCGGTTGGTACGGGGTGTAGGCGGTGTACCAGGCCGGGTTTTCCAGCAGGT
>NZ_SOPU01000003.1:376956-381094 GCF_004402115.1 Pseudomonas sp. F01002
TATTGAGCATGGCTTGCTCGTCGCCGGCACGCGGGCCGATGTGGCGGGCGATGAATTCGTTGGCGGTGGTCAGGCTTACTTGAGTCATGTCAGCGCTCCTCAGGCTTCGGCGTTGGCTTTGATCAGACGGTCGTAGGCGTCTTGATCCAGCAGTTTGGCGACAGCCGATGCATCGGTTGGCTGGAAGCGGAAGAACCAGCCTTCACCCAGCGGATCTTCGTTGACCAGTTCAGGGCTGCTGTCGAGTGCCGGGTTCACTTCCAGCACTTCACCGTCCAACGGCATGTACACGCCGCTGGCGGCTTTTACCGATTCCACGGTGGCGGCTTCAGCGCCTTTGTCGTAGGACTGCAGCTCAGGCAGTTGTACGAAAACCACGTCGCCGAGGGCGTTCTGTGCGAAAGCGGTGATGCCGACGGTGACAGTGCCGTCAGCTTCGGTGCGCAGCCATTCGTGATCTTCAGTAAAACGCAACTCGCTCATGGAAACTCCTAAGGGGGCCAGACTCGTCTGGTGGACGCGATTGAATGCTTGGGCAAAAGCCCTGCTTTATAAGCGGTTACTAAGCAAAATCGCGGCCAATGTTATTTAATCGATATAAATCAATGACTTATATGTTTGTTCAAGGTGTATGAATTTGCTGGCTGTAGCGAAATCGCTACAGCACAGGGTGGAGAAAAAAGACTAAGTGGATCAAAGCCTTGCACAACGGTGATCAGGAGAGGGTGTAGCGATATCGTTCCGCTGTAGCGCTTTCAGTACAGATGGAGGTCGTTTTTGAGCAGGTTAGAAGCCCTTGAATTGGAATCCGACCCGTAGGAGCTGCCGAAGGCTGCGATCTTGTCGCAGGCGCTGCAAATTCAAAGTCAAAAGATCGCAGCCTTCGGCAGCTCCTACAGGGGCGCGCGTTCCAATGCTAAGCCAAGTGAGGCTTCAGGGCTTATTGGGAATGCCGTACTTGCGCAACCGATGGGCGATCGCCGTGTGGGAAGTTTGCAAACGGCTGGCCAGTTGGCGGGTTGAGGGGTAGCTGACGTAGAGTTTTTCCAGCAGGGTTTTTTCGAACTCTTCCATGGCTTGTTCGAGGCTGTCGACGTCGCTGTCACTCTGACGTGCCACGGAGGTACCGGCAATATCGAGGTCGCCAATGTCGACCAGGCTGCTTTCGCAAATCGCAGCGGCGCGGAAGATCACGTTCTGCAATTGCCGTACGTTACCCGGCCAGCGATTGCCCAGCAGTGCCGGATAAGTGCCGGGCGCCAGGCGACAGACCGGACGCTGGATCTGCGCGCAGGCCTGCTGCATGAAGTAGCGGGCCAGCAACAGGATGTCCTGGCCGCGTTCGCGCAGGGGCGGAACTTCGACGTTCAGGACGTTGAGGCGATAGAAGAGGTCTTCACGGAACGAACCCTCGCTGACCATTTTTTCCAGGTCACGGTGCGTGGCGCTGAGGATCCGCACGTTGACCTTCACCTCACGATCCCCGCCCACCCGGCGGAAGCTGCCGTCGTTCAAGAAGCGCAGCAACTTGGCCTGCAAATACGGCGACATCTCGCCGATCTCATCGAGAAACACCGTGCCTTGGTTGGCCAGTTCCATCAGCCCCGGTTTGCCGCCCCGTTGTGCGCCGGTGAAGGCGCCGGGGGCGTAGCCGAACAGTTCGCTTTCGGCGAGGTTCTCCGGCAATGCCGCACAGTTCAGCGCCAGAAATGGCGAACTGTGCCGGGCGCTAATGGCGTGGCAGGCACGCGCCACCAGTTCTTTGCCGGTGCCGGTTTCGCCCTGAATCAACAACGGTGCATCGAGGGCCGCAACACGCTGGGCGCGAGCCTTGAGGGTGCGAATCGCCGGGGACTCACCGAGCAGCGCATCGAAACCTTCGGCATGGTCGTGGTGCAGCGCCGAGAGGCGTTCGCCGATGCGGTTCGGTTGATACAGGGTCAGCAGGGCGCCGGCGTCGGTAATCGGTGTGGCGTCCAGCAGCAACGTCTGGCTGTTGACGGTGACTTCCCGCAGCGGCAGGCGGAAGCCGTTTTCCAGCAGGGCTTCGAGCAGTGCCGGGTCGGCGAACAGGTCGGCGATGCTTTCGCCGTCAGGCTCGCGACCGTACAAGGCGATCAGTGCCGGGTTGGCCAGCAGCACCTTGCCGGCACTGTCCAGCGCCAGGACCGGGTCGGTCATGGCCGCGAGCAACGCATCGAGCTGCAGGTGCCGACGCTGACCGGGAAGAATGTCGACCACCGTCACCGCTTGCACGCCGTGTACGCTGAACAACGCGTCGCGCAGTTCTTCGAGCACTTGCGGACTCAAGGTCGGGGCGTCGATGTAGACGTTGGGCGGCACCATTTCCACCGCATCCAGATTGAGATTGCGCCCACCGAGCAGGGCCAGGACTTCCTGGGTAATGCCGACGCGGTCGATGAAGCTGACGTGGATACGCATGGGGCGTTTTTTGGGTTCTGGAGTGCGGAGGGTGGCAAGTATGCCTTGGAGGAGGGTGGGAGGTGAAATCGGCAATGGGGATGGCTTGAAAAGATCGTCCGAACGCGGCCCGAACCTTCGGCAGCTCCTACAGGGGAATGCGTTCGGCGTAGGAGCTGCCGAAGGCTGCGATCTGTTGATCTTCCAAGCGTTATTCCAGATGTTCGGGTTTGACCGGATCGCCGGATTTGACGTGGAGCTGCTCCCGCACATCTTCAAACATGGCGTCGTACTCCTTGTGTATCGAGCCGATACTGGCCTCTTTGGGCATCCCGTACTTCTGCGCGATGCGCGTGGCATGCCGGGCGAAGTCGAAGGCCTGATCTTTGGGCAGGAAGAATTCTTCCTTCAGCTCCTTGTCCCCAACCGTGCCATGCATCTTGAAGAGCATGCCTTCGCCTTCCTTGGGATCCTGGCTGACTTCATAGTCGATGCTCAAGCTGTAACTGTAATCGTCCTTGTTCAGCGCGTGGCGCTCGATGTGCAGGTGACCGGGCTCGAACGTTGCCATTTAGCGTTTCTCCTTCAAAAAGGCATTGAATCAGGGCAGACCTCAGGCCTGCCCTCGGAGTTTCTTTTATTGATAGCTTATCCGGGTGTCGCCGTGTCCGAGAGTGGACCGATCATCGGGACTTTTCCAGTCTGTCGGGCGAACTTGGTTCATCTTGGTCAGCGTAAATCGGAGGCGTTATGAAGGTGTTGCTGGAGTACCAACTACCTTATGACTGGTCGGCGATGCTGGTTTTTTTGTCGGCGCGGGCGATTGTCGGGATCGAGGTCGTGGTTGGCGGCGTTTACTCGCGCAGCATCGGGTTGAACGGTGTTCATGGCACGTTTTCGATCAAGCCCGCAGTGACGGATGCGCTTGAAGTGACGCTGGATTTTCCTGATTCAACGGCGGTGCCAGAGATCATCGCGCGGCTGCGGCGGATGTTTGATCTGGATGTGGACCTGGCAACGATTCATCGGCAACTGGCGGTTGATCCATTGATGGCGCGGTTGATTGTCGAGCGTCCGGGGTTGCGGGTGCCGGGGGCGTGGGATGGCCTGGAGTTGGCGATTCGTGCGGTGTTGGGGCAGCAGATTAGCGTGGGCGCGGCGATTAAACTGGCGGGGAAACTGGTGGCGCAGTATGGCGAGCCGTTGGCTTCGTCGTTGCCCGGCGTGACCCATGTGTTTCCTCAGGCTGCCGCTTTGGCGTCAGTGGATCTGGCAGCGTTGGGGATGCCGAAAAGCCGTGGTCGAACGCTGTCGGGTGTGGCTCAGGCATTGCTTGATGATCCTTTATTGTTTGAGCCGGATCGGGAGGGCGGCGTTGCGCGGCTACTGGCGTTGCACGGGATTGGTGACTGGACGGCGCAATACATCGCCTTGCGGCAGTTGCGCGATCCGGATGCGTTTCCGAGCGGGGATGTGGGGTTGATCAATGCGCTGGCGGCGCTAGAAGGTGAGGCGGTGACGGCTCGGCAATTGTTGCAACGAGCCGAAGCGTGGCGACCCTATCGAGGCTATGCGGCGCAGCTTTTGTGGACTTCACTGAGTCGGACTGACTGAGCTAGTCCGAGATTTTTGCTGACTTTTCGGGCCCTATCGCGAGCAAGCTCGCTCCCACATTTGATCGCGGTCGTCCGGGAGAACCCGGTCAGTTGTGGGAGCG
>NZ_SOPU01000003.1:381134-387994 GCF_004402115.1 Pseudomonas sp. F01002
CACCTGCAACCGATGCGCCGGTCCCCAAGGCGTCTGCTCAACCAACAGTCCTTGATCGTTGTCATCCTCCGCCCGCAACGGCTCATCTGTTCCCGAACCATTTTCAATCAGCAACTTCGCCGTACGCGCCAACGATAAGCGCGCCGATCCACTACGCCCCAACAATCGAATCGCACTGGCCGCCATCAAATACCCGGTAGCGTGATCGAGCGCTTGCAAGGGTAATGGCGTCGGTTTGTCCGCGCGCTTCCACTGCATGCCGGCGTCGGCGATCCCGCTGCTCATTTGTACCAGGCTGTCGAAGCCGCGGCGGTTCTGCCACGGGCCGCTCCAACCGTAGGCATTGAGGCAGACGTCGATCAGGCCGGGCGCCAGTTTCTGGCGTTCGGCGACGCCGTAACCCAGGCGTTCCAGTGCGTCGGCGCGGTAGCCGTGGAGCAGAATGTCGGCGTCCTTGAGCAGGCTTTCGAACACCGCGCGATCCGTCTTGTCGTGCAGGTTCAGGCGTGCGCAGCGTTTGCCCAGGGTGACTTCCGGCACCACGCCCGGTTCGTTCCAGGTCGGTGGGTCGATGCGCAAAACGTTGGCACCAAGACCCGCCAGAAAACGGCTGGCGATCGGGCCGGCGAGCACTCGGGTCAAATCCAGCACCTTGATCCCGGCCAGCGGTTGCGCCACCGAGCCTTGCCACGGTTTCGCGTTCTGGCGACTGTTGTCAGCAAACTGAATCAGCGGCTCGGCGTTCACGGCCTGACCTTGGGGGTGCGCCTGCCATTGCGCCCAGCTGCGCATCTCGGCGGCGCAGCCACCGGCATCGACCACGGCCTGCTCCAGATCGCTTTTGGCCCATTGAGCAACCTTGCTCGCCATCGCTGCACGGTCGGCACAGGCACCGAGCACTTTTTCGGCAGCGGCGCGGTGATGGGGCGCGTTGGTGTGCAGGCGGATCCAGCCATCCTTCGTGGCGTAGTCACCGGCGACCGGGTCCCATAACGGCGGGAGGCTCCAGCCGACCGGGCGGATCGACGTGGTGAACCAGAAAGAGGCCAGGCGCCGATCGACCTCAAGGCTGGGTAAGCGACCGGTTTGTTGCTGCAGCCATTCGCTGACAGCCTGGCCGGCAGCGGCAATGCTGGCGCACGCCAGGTCGGTGACGGCAAACGCCGAGGGCAGGGCGCCGCTCGACGTGAATGGAATCGGCGTGTGAGGCAAGCCGAGTGCGGCTTGAATGGACGTGAGTAAATCAGTCATCGAAGGCCCTCCGGGAGAGAGGGCAGCATAGATCAAAAGATCAAAAGATCGCAGCCTGCGGCAGCTCCTACAGGGATCGGTGTAGGAGCTGCCGAAGGTTCGGGCCGCGTTCGGACGATCTTTTGAGGGTTACACCCGAAACTGATCCATCAATTTCATCTGATGGGTGGTCAAGGAGTTGAGCTGGCTGCTGATCTGCGCTGACTCGGTGGCCTGCCCGGTCAAGGTTTCGGTGACGGTGCGGATCGCCGAGACGTTGCGGTTGACCTCTTCGGCCACCGCGCTTTGCTGTTCGGCGGCGCTGGCGATTTGCAGGTTCATGTCGCTGATGACCGTCACCGCGTCGCTGATTTTGCTCAAGGCCTGGACGGCCTGCTGGATCTGCCCGGCATTGCTGTGAGCTTGAGTCTGGCTCGAATGCATCGTGGCCACCACGCCGCGAGTGCCGGTCTGGATGCGTTCGATCACGGTGCGGATTTCTTCAACCGAATCCTGGGTGCGTTTGGCCAGGTTGCGCACTTCATCTGCGACCACCGCAAACCCGCGCCCGCTTTCCCCGGCACGCGCCGCTTCAATCGCCGCGTTGAGCGCCAGCAGGTTGGTTTGTTCGGCGATGCTGCGGATCACTTCCAGCACCGAGCCGATCTGCTCGCTGTTGACTGCCAACGCTTCGACTTCGGTCACGGCCTTGCTGACTTCGTCGGCCAGTTGATTGATGTCGCGGGTGCTGCGTTCGATGATCTGCATGCCGTCGCGGGCTGACTGGTCGGCACCCTTGGCCGCGTTCGCCGCGTTCGAGGCACTGTTGGCGACGTCGTGGGCGGTGGCGCTCATTTCGTTGGACGCGGTGGCGACCTGGTCGATTTCGCGGAATTGCACCTGCATGCCTTCGCTGGTCTGGCGGGCGATTTCCGAAGACTGGTCGGCGGTGCCGCGCGCATCGGTGATGCTTTGTTTGATCTGCGCGATGGTCGGTTGCAACTTGTCGAGGAAGCGGTTGAACCAGCTCACCAGTTCGCCCAGTTCGTCTTTCTTGCTGTAGTGCAGACGCTGCGTCAGGTCGCCGTCGCCGCTGGCAATTGCCTTGAGCATCTCGGCCACGCTGTTGATCGGCCGGGTCACGCCGGACGCCGTGAGCCAGATCAGCAACAGTCCGACCAGACCGGCAATCACCGCCACCAAAACGGCTTTGATCGTGCCGCTTTGCTGAGCGTCATTGAGTACGGCCTGCAGCTTGACCGAGTCGGCCAGCAACACTTGTTTCGGCAGGTCGATCACCACGCCCCAGGCCTTGGACTCGGCAATCGGACTGACCGGGTACACCGCACGGATCAGATCACCCTGTTCGAGAATCTTCGGCGTGCCAGCGCTGAGCAGTTGCAGGACGTCCTTGCCGTCCGCGCCCAAGGTGTCGCCGATGCTTTTGCCGACCTTGCTCGCGTCCACGCTGTAGCCCGCGAGCACGCCGCTGCCGGAAACGATCAGCATGTGCCCGGCGCTGTTGAACAGATCGCGTTGGGAATCGACAGCCGCCGCTTGCAGCGCGTCCAGGGCGATGTCCACACCGACCACACCGATGGACTTGCCATCCACCAGCAGCGGTACGGAAATGGTGGTCATCAGCATTTCCTTGCCGGCGACGGTGTCGGCATACGGGTCGAGCAGGCAGGTGCGTTTGCTGTCGCGAGGGCAGGTGTACCAGCTGTTATAGGGTGTGCCGCTGAGGCTCAAGGTGGTTTTGGTCATGTCGTCTTCGACCATGATCGTGTTGATCCCGACACCGCCGGCACGGCTCCAGTAGCTGGCGAAACGACCGGCTTCGTTGGACTGGCGAGCTGCATCGTTGGCGAATTCGCTGTCCTTGCCGTCGAGGCCATTGGGCTCGAATGCCAGCCAGATGCCGAGCACTTTGCTGTTGCGTTCGAAGGCGGTTTTCAGGCTCTGGTTCAACTCTTCACGCAGGGCGCCGGCTTCAAGGGAGCGCTTGCTCGCCATGTTGCGCATGTCCTTGATCTGATCGGCCAGGGCAGTCACCACCAGCAGATTTTCGCCGAAGGTCTTCTGCACCCGCACCGCTTGCTCGGCGGCCTTGGCCTGGAGCAGGTTCTGCACGCTGGCGGTGAGCATCTTGCTGCTGGAGGCGCTGACCAGTTCATCGTTCTGATCGGTCTGGTAGATGTTCATGCCGACGATCAGGACGACCACGCCCAGCAGGCACAGACCGGACAGCAGGACGATTTTCAGGCGGATGGAGAGAGAGTCGAACATAGGACGAACTCGCGAATGGATGAGGTGTTGGCTGTGAGTCGGGATCGACCCGGTTCGCCAAGTCCATTCAGCGCCATTTAATGCACATCGGCGTGGGCGCAGGTTGCATGAACGTGAAGCCGACGAACGGTAATAGGTGAACGTTTGCGCAGGAAAATGCCCTGAAAAGGGCAGAAATTCAGGAAATTGTCGGCAACGATTCCGGCCGCGACCAGATCCACAGATTGCCCAGGCTCATCCCGGCAATCGTCAGAAAGATCGGCCAGCCATGATCGAGCATCACCAGCATCAACCCGGCGCACAGCAGCATGCTGACGGTGGCGCTGACCTTGGCTCGGCGGGCGATGATTTTGCCGTTGCGCCAGTTGCGCAGGATGGAACCGAACAGCCGATGGTTTTCCAGCCAGGCGCTCAGACGCGGCGAACTTTTAGTCGCGGCCCAGGCGGCCAGCAGGATGAACTCGGTGGTCGGCAGTCCGGGTAAGACGATGGCGATCAGGCCGATGCCCAGGCTGAGGTAGGCCAGGAGACCGAAGAGGATTCGGGTGAGTTTTGAGGAGGCAGGCATGGACTCAAGGGAGGTCGTAAGAGGCAAGATCGGAATTTGGAAGACCTGCTCAAACCCTGTGGGAGCGAGCTTGCTCGCGATAGCGATCTACCATTCAACATCTCTGTTGAATGTTAAGCCGCTATCGCGAGCAAGCTCGCTCCCACAGGGGAATGCATTCCGTCAGGCGAATTCAGGGGTGGTGGCGTAGGCCTGTTCCAGCAACACGGTAAAGCGGTTGAACGCGTCGATTGCGCCTTTATCCAACTCGGCTTCTTCTTGTGCGCTGAGTTCCAGCCCGTCGAGGGTTTTGACGAAGCTTTTCCAGCCTTCAGCGCGACCACCGGCCGGTTCACCGAGATGGCGGGCACCAAAGGTTTCGCTCAAGCCGAGACCCACGGCACGCTTGATCAGGAAGGCTGCGCCGAGTTTCGAACCTTCAGAGACGAACAGCCAGCCAAGTGCTTCGGCTTTGGTTGGATTCTTCACCGCCCCGGCGACGGGGGCCGGAACTTCAGTTTCCAGATCAGCCAGATCCGCCTTGGCCGCTTCAGCACGGCAGCGAGCTGGCAGGTCCGGGACGATGGCGGTCAATTCGGCATCGTTGTACAGCGAGACCAGTTCCGACTGAAACAAATACTGAGCCACCACGAAGCGCGCGAAGTTGGCCTGGGTTTCGAACGGTGCGTGGGCTTTGACCAAGGCATCAAGCTTGGTGTGAGGCTCGTTTGTGATCTGGTTCAAACGATGCGAACGCAGAGCTGGGCGTTGAGCAGTGTCCTGAGAGGTCATGAGAAGTCCTTGAGAAAAAGAGGCGCTTGGTAACGAGACGAATGACGTGGCGCCTGACAGTAAAAAAACCTCACTGCGCCACTTCTATAAAAGCAACGCAGAGAGGTGGCAGGGTCAGATATCCCAGACCAGATTGATCGCGAAGTTGCGACCCGGTTGGGTCAGGCGGTCGAGGTTGGCCGGTTGAGTGACCGAGGCTTCGCCGACGCTGTCGTAACCGCGCACGTCATCCCACTGCCAGTACTTCTTGTTGGTCAGGTTGTACAAACCAGCGTTGACGGTTACGTCGTCGGTCACCTTGTAGAAGCCGGCCAGGTCAAGCACGCCATAACCCGGGGTCTTGAACTGGGTGCTGGTGCCGTCAGGGGTTTTGAAGCTGGTGCTGTCGACGCGGGTCTTGCGTTTGACCAGTGTCCAGCTCAACAGGGCGCCGTAGTTGTCCTGGTCGTAACCCAGGCCGAACACGCCGGTCAGCGGGTTGATGCTGTTCAGCGGCTGGCCGCTTTCATCGTTACGGCCATACAGGTAGGCCACCGAACCTTGGGTGTAGAGACCGGTCGGGGCGCCGAAGCTGTCCAGGTTCAGGCGACCCTTGAGCTCCACACCTTTGATGGTGGCGTGCGCGATGTTGTTGCTCTGGAACGTGGTCTCGGTGTAGCCGGGCGTGATGGCGTTCTCGTCGATGAAGTCGCGGTATTTGTTGTAGAACACCGCCACATCGAAAGTGCCTGCCTCGAACTGGCCGCGCAGGCCGGTTTCATAGCTCTTGCTCTTTTCCGGTTCCAGGTCGGGATTGGGCGCGACCTGATAGCCGCCGGCCAGGTTTTCAAAGCGACCGTACAGCGCCTTGGCGGTCGGCGTGCGGAAGCCTTCGGCGTACTGGCCATACCAGGTGTAGTTATCGTTGAAGCTATAGGTGGTGCCGAATTTTGGCGACAGACGATGCCAGGTCTTGGTGTCCTCGCTCACCAAACCGTTGCCGCTCTGGTCGGCGGTGACCAGGAACTCGTCGGTGATGTGCGGCTTGAGCTGGGTGTAGTCGTAGCGTGCGCCGGGCAGGAAGGTCCAGTTGCCCCAACTGATCTGATCCTGGGCAAACAGGCTGTAGCTGTTGATGGTCGGATCCGGGAAGTCGCTGGCCGGTTTCAGGGTATCGGCGGCGCTGGCGGCACCGATGACCCGGCAAGCGCCGGCCACGGTCAGGCAGGTGCCGCTACCGGTACGCAGGCCGGTGACTTTGTCCTGTTTGATGGTCGTACCATAGGTGACGCGGTGGTCGGTATCGGCGATGGCGAACGACTTGTCAGCCTGGGCATCGAACACCCATTGGCGATCCTTGTAGGTGGTATCGCGGTTGCGCAGCACGGTGCGCGACGGCGCGTAGATTTCTTCGGTGCTCTGATCGGTCTTGGCGATCTGGTAGTTCAGCGTCCACTTGATGTTGTCAGCCAGGACGCTGTTCAGGCCAAAGCTGTGTTCCAGGCCGAAGCGTTCGCGGGTGACGGTGTCGTTGCCGGTACGGGATTTATAGAAGCCGAAACCTCGTCCTGCGTTGAACGGGCCGCCCACTGCGCTCAGCTGATTAGTGTCGCGGTCGTCCTTGTAGTGCTCGTAAGTCAGGCCGAAGCGCGCATCGTCGGCGTAGTCCCAGCCCAGTTTGGCCAGCACGTTGGTGGTGCGCACGTCCTCGGGGTTGGCCTCGGTGCGGTTCAGGCCGGTGCCGCCGGTTTCGCCGTAGGACTTTGTTTCATGACCATTGCGCTGACTCAAGTGCAACAGGCCGTCGAAGTCGCCGGTGCGGCCGGCCACCGTGCCAGAGGTCAGCCAGCTGTCGTCGGCCGAGCTGTAGCCGGTTTTCAGACGCGCGCCGACATCCTTGCCCGGTTTGATGATGTCGTCCGGGTCCAGCGTGTAGTAGCTGACCGCGCCGCCGATGGCGTTGCTGCCGTAGAGCACGGACGCCGGGCCGCGCAGGATCTCGACGCGCTTGACGATCTCGGGG
>NZ_SOPU01000003.1:388020-397498 GCF_004402115.1 Pseudomonas sp. F01002
AGCGGCGCGTTGACCGGCACCGCCTACCGAAACACCGGGCTCGTAGCGCACCAGATCCTTGATGTTATTCACGTTGTTGCGGTCCAGCTCTTCACGGGTGTGAACGGTGACGGTGCTCGGCACGCTGTCGATGCTTTGCTCCTGGCGGGTGGCGCTGATGGTCACCTGGTCCAGGTTGAGCGCGCTGCTGTTGCTGCGCTTCTCCAGGACGATGTTGTTGGTGCCCAGTTTGCGATAGCTCAGGTTGGTCCCCACCAACAGGCGATCGAGGGCTTTCTCCGGCGGCAGCGAACCCCGTACGCCCGGCGAGGCCACGCCTTCAGCCAGTTCTGCCGGCAAGCCGACCTGCCAACCGGTCACGGCGGTAAAGGCATTGAGTGCCGAGACCAGCGATTGCTGAGGGATGGCGAACGCGTAATCGCCCATGTTGCGGGTCGGTTGCTCGGCAGCGGTGGCGGCGCAGAGCTGCGCGCTGCCGGCCATCAGGATGGCGGCGGTCAGCAGCGACAGCACGCGAGAAGGTGAAGAAGGTTGGCGGGTAAGGCGAGAGGACATCGATAGCGCTCCGTGTCGCACGAATCTTTATAGGTGCTGATTGGCATCCGGAGATGCGAATCAATTGCATTGGCTATAACGAGACGTACGGGGTTTGGCTATCGAGTAAAAATAATTCTCATCTAGGGGGGCGTTCTCAATTAGTTTCCCCACCGCGGGGAAATTAATTGAGAACGCCCCCTAGTTCAGAATCACCAGCGCCGGGAATTCCTGGAGCCGCGCCGAGGTGATGTGGGCCAGCGAGCGGACCACGTCCAACGGCTGGTCGAGGCGGTAATTGCCGGTGACGGCGATGTCGGCTAACTGCTCGTTGTTGTTGATGATCCAGCCGGGATAGTAACGACGCAGCTCCGCCAGCACTTGGCTCAGCGGGCAGTTTTCAAACACCAGTCGACCCTGTACCCACGCCAGGTCGGTCGCGGCATCGAGTCTGGCGGGGCGATCGAAACCGTTGGGGCCGATGCGGATGCTTTCTCCGGCGGACAAGCGAATTCGCGCGTCGTCGCGGGTCGCTCGCAAGTCGACATCCCCACGCTGTACTCGAACCTGTGCCACGCCGTCCAGATAGCGCACCGCAAACGCGGTGTCCCGCACGCTGGCCTTGACCGGCCCGGCGTCGATTTCCAGCGGCTGGCCGCGATTGGCCGGTACCTCGAAAAACGCCTCGCCTTGATACAAACGGGCAACGCGCTGTTGATCGTTGATGGTGCTGGAGAAGGCCGAGTTGGTATTGAGCAGGACCTTCGAGCCATCCTCCAGTTGCAGCCGCTGGCGTTCACCGACCACCGTCAGGTGATCAGCCTGCAGGCGAATCGGCAGATTGCTGAAACTGAACAAACCGAGGATCAGCACGGCGGCGGTGGCCAAGGGTTTCCAGTGCGGTCGCAGGCGCGACAGGACGGTCACTTTCGGCGGCCGGGCGGCCAGGCTCTGCGCGCATTGCACGACTTGCGGGCCCTCCCAGATCGCCTGAGCTTTGGCGAACGCCTCGGCATGCAGCGGATCGGCGGCCAGCCAGTCGTGAAACTGTCGGGTTTGTTCCTCGCTCGGACTGTCCAGCACGATCAGCCAGTCCAGGGCCTGGTCCATCGCACTTGCGGGGTCCCGCGCCGGGGAGGACGGAGGGGGGGCGGGGGGAGGCACTGGAAGCGTGTCCGTCACGGTGTTTCCTCGGCAGTGTCTTGGCACCGCTGTTTTTTTAGTGAAGCTTGAAAGTGGGGCAAGGGTAGCAAAGCCCGATAGTCAGTGCAGGTCATCCTCACACATAGAGTAGCCTACAGATTCAATCGCCGTTTAACCGTTCGGCCACGCCGATGCAGATCGCCATGATCAGTTTCAGCTCCTTTTGCACGGTGCTCAATGACACGCCGAGCTTCTCGGCGATCTCCAGATAGCTGTGCCCGTGCAGACGACTGAGGATGAAAATCTGCTGCTGACGGGAGCTGAGTTCATTGAGGCTCACGTTCAAACGCTCGAGCAATTGTTCGGCATGGGCGGCGTCCTCGGCACTGCTGGCGGGGGCGGCGACGCTTTCCACCACGTCCAGCGGCACGTCGTCGAGCATCGTGCGGGACTGAATGCGCCGCGCACGCAAATGGTCCAGCGCCAGGTTGCGGGCGGTCTGGAAAACGAAGGGCTCAAGGTGATCGATGGCCCGCTCACTGAGCGCCCGGGTCACTCGCAGGTAGGTCTCCTGCAGGAGGTCTTCGGCGGTGCTGTGATTGTTGACCATCCGCTCCAATGTGCGCAGCAGAGAGACTCGCTGGGCGATGAAGACGTGATTGAAGCGAGATTGACTCACGGGAGAACCTGATCCATTTCGAGCGAATGATAATGCTTATCATCCGCTCGAGTGGTCAAGTATTGATTTGTGAAGGTTTAGGCGCGGCCCAGCAGATAGGTCGCGTAATCGGGGATCCGATGTTCGTGCGCCTGCTCCATCATCGGGCTGCTGAGCAGGTAGTCGGCGCTGCATTCGTTGCAGGCGACGGGAATGTTCCAGACCGCCGCGACGCGCAATAACGCCTTGATGTCCGGGTCGTGCGGCTGTGGTTCGAACGGGTCCCAGAAGAACACCAGCATGTCGACCCGCTGCTCGGCGATTCGCGCGCCGAGTTGCTGGTCGCCGCCCAACGGACCGCTGATCATGCTCTCCACAGGCAAATTCAGGCGTTGTTGCAACAACAACCCGGTGGTGCCGGTGGCGACCAGTTCATGCTGTGCGAGTCTGTCTTTCTGCCGCTGGGCCCAGTCCAGCAAAAACACCTTGCAGTGGTCATGGGCGACCAGGGCAATACGCTTGCGCGCTGCCATGGTCTTTTGCGTAAAGCTGATACCGATCATCGGTGCTGCTCCAGACGTTTATCCGCCGTCGGCGCTGAAGATCAAAAGATCGCAGCCTTCGGCAGCTCCTACAAGGCATGGTGCGACGCAAAACCTGTAGGAGCTGCCGAAGGCTGCGATCTTTTGATCGTTGAACCTTCGGGCCGCCTACGGTGGTCATCGGTTTATTCAGCGTTGCACAGCGCCAGGCAGTTATCGAGCATACGGTTGGAGAAGCCCCATTCGTTGTCGTACCAGGCCAGCACCTTGAGCAGCTTGCCGCTGGACTTGGTGTGGTTGGCGTCAAAGATCGACGACAGCGGGTTGTGGTTGAAGTCGCTGGAGACCAGCGGCAGGGTGTTGTAACCGAGAATCTTCGAGTGCTGGCTGGCTTCTTTCAGCAGCGCGTTCACTTCATCGGCCGACGCTTCGCGTTTGAGTTGCACGGTCAGGTCCACCAGCGACACGTTGATCACCGGCACGCGTACCGACATACCGGTCAGTTTGCCCGCCAGTTCCGGCAGCACAAGACCGACTGCTTCAGCAGCGCCGGTTTTGCTCGGGATCATGTTCTGCGTGGCCGAACGCGCACGATACGGATCGACATGATAGACGTCGGTCAGGTGCTGATCGTTGGTGTAGGCGTGAATAGTGGTCATCAGACCGCTTTCGATTCCCAGCTCGCGGTGCAACACCTGAGCCACCGGGGCCAGGCAGTTGGTGGTGCACGACGCATTGGAAATGATCTGGTGCGATTGGCGCAGAATGTCGTGGTTAACGCCATACACCACCGTGGCGTCGGCGCCTTTGGCTGGGGCAGAAATGATCACTTTGCGTGCGCCGGCCGTAATATGCGCGGCGGCTTTGTCGCGGTCGGTGAACAAACCGGTGCATTCGAATACGACGTCGATCTTCTCGGCAGCCCAAGGCAGTTCGGCCGGGTTGCGAATGGCGCTGACAGAAATACGGTCGCCGTTGACGGTCAGGCTTTCCCGATCGTGCTGGACATCGGCATCGAACGTGCCGTGAACAGTGTCGTACTTGAGCAGATGAGCGTTCATCGCGCTGTCGCCCAGGTCATTGATGGCAACGATCTGCAGATCCTGGCGATAACCTTGGGTATACAGTGCGCGCAGGACGTTACGGCCAATTCGGCCAAAACCATTGATTGCGATTCGAAGAGTCATTTAACAGGGCCGCCGTCGTTTTGTTGTTGGAATTACAAGATTATTCGCATAAAAATAGAAAACAAGCCTTTTTAATGGCAATATTTTGTTCAATCTACAACGAGTGACCTGAATCAACTGGTCCGACCGATCAAGAAAACCGTCTGTCATCCCATCGACAACGGCTCTTGTTCAGCATAGACAATCAGGTCGCCACATCCGTTAGCCTGGAGTTCTAAACATGCATCCCCGCGTCCTTGAGGTCACCGAACGGCTTATCGCCCGCAGCCGCGCCACGCGTGAGGCTTACCTTGCACTGATTCGTGGTGCTGCCAGCGACGGTCCCATGCGCGGCAAGCTGCAATGCGCCAACTTCGCCCACGGCGTCGCCGGTTGCGGCACCGACGACAAGAACAGTCTGCGGATGATGAACTCCGCCAACATTGCGATTGTTTCGTCCTATAACGACATGCTCTCGGCGCACCAGCCGTACGAAGTCTTTCCTGAACAGATCAAAAAGGCCCTGCGTGAAATCGGCTCCGTCGGCCAGTTCGCCGGCGGCACCCCGGCCATGTGCGATGGCGTGACCCAGGGCGAGCCAGGCATGGAGCTGAGCCTGCCGAGCCGCGAAGTGATTGCGCTGTCCACCGCCGTGGCGCTGTCTCACAACATGTTCGATGGCGCGCTGATGCTCGGCATCTGCGACAAGATCGTGCCGGGTCTGATGATGGGCGCGCTGCGTTTCGGTCACTTGCCGACGATCTTCGTGCCGGGCGGGCCGATGGTCTCGGGCATTTCCAACAAGCAGAAAGCCGACGTGCGCCAGCGCTATGCCGAAGGCAAGGCCAGCCGCGAAGAGCTGCTGGAATCGGAGATGAAGTCCTACCACAGCCCGGGTACCTGCACCTTTTACGGCACCGCCAACACCAACCAGTTGTTGATGGAAGTCATGGGCCTGCACTTGCCGGGCGCCTCTTTCGTCAACCCGAACACCCCGTTGCGTGATGCCCTGACCCGCGAAGCGGCGCATCAGGTCACGCGTCTGACCAAGCAGAGCGGCGACTTCATGCCGATCGGCGAAATCGTCGACGAACGTTCGCTGGTCAACTCGATTGTTGCGTTGCACGCCACCGGCGGCTCGACCAACCACACCTTGCACATGCCGGCGATCGCCATGGCGGCGGGCATTCAATTGACCTGGCAGGACATGGCCGACCTCTCCGAGGTGGTGCCGACCCTGAGCCACGTCTACCCGAACGGCAAAGCCGACATCAACCACTTCCAGGCTGCGGGCGGCATGTCGTTCCTGATCCGCGAACTGCTGGAAGCCGGCTTGCTGCACGAAAACGTCAACACAGTGCTGGGTCACGGCCTGAGCCGCTACACCATGGAACCGTTCCTCGAAAACGGCGAGCTGGTCTGGCGCGAAGGCCCGATCGAAAGCCTCGACGAAACCATCCTGCGTCCTGTCGCGCGTGCGTTCTCGCCAGAGGGCGGCTTGCGAGTGATGGAAGGCAACCTCGGCCGCGGTGTCATGAAAGTGTCCGCCGTCGCTTTGGAAAACCAGGTTGTCGAAGCACCGGCCATGGTGTTCCAGGATCAGCAGGACCTGGCCGATGCGTTCAAGGCCGGTTTGCTGGAGAAGGATTTTGTCGCCGTAATGCGCTTCCAGGGCCCGCGCTCCAACGGCATGCCGGAGCTGCACAAGATGACGCCGTTCCTCGGCGTGCTGCAGGATCGCGGCTTCAAAGTCGCGCTGGTGACCGACGGGCGTATGTCCGGTGCGTCGGGGAAAATCCCGGCGGCGATTCACGTCAGCCCCGAAGCGTATGTGGGCGGCGCTTTGGCGCGGGTGCAAGAGGGCGATATCATCCGCGTCGATGGCGTCAAAGGCACTCTTGAGCTTAAGGTGGACGCCGACGAATTCGCAGCGCGCGAACCTGCCAAAGGCCTGTTGGGCAATAACATTGGCAGCGGTCGCGAACTGTTTGGTTTCATGCGCATGGCCTTCAGCTCGGCGGAGCAGGGCGCCAGCGCCTTTACTTCTGCCCTGGAGACGCTTAATTGAAACTGGCTTTGGTCGGTGACATCGGTGGGACCAACGCACGTTTCGCGTTGTGGAAAAACCAGCAGCTGGAATCGATCCAGGTGCTGGCAACGGCCGACCACGCCAGCCCGGAAGAGGCGATTGCCCTCTACCTGAGCGGGCTTGGCCTGGAACCGGGTTCGATCGGTTCGGTGTGCCTGTCGGTGGCCGGCCCTGTCAGCGGCGATGAATTCAAGTTCACCAACAATCACTGGCGACTCAGCCGCAAGAGGTTCTGCAAGACCTTGCAGGTGGATCAACTGTTGCTGGTCAACGACTTCTCGGCGATGGCGCTGGGCATGACCCGTTTGCAGCCGGACGAGTTTCGGGTGGTCTGCGAAGGCACGGCGGAACCGTTGCGGCCGGCGGTGGTGATCGGTCCGGGGACGGGCCTGGGCGTCGGCACGTTGCTCGACCTCGGCGAAGGTCGTTTCGCCGCGTTGCCGGGGGAGGGCGGTCACGTCGATTTGCCGCTGAGCAGTCCGCGGGAAACTCAACTGTGGCAACACATCTTCAATGAGATCGGCCATGTCAGCGCTGAAACGGCGTTGAGCGGCAGCGGTTTGCCGCGGGTCTATCGGGCGATTTGTGCAGTGGACGGTCATGAACCCGTGCTGGATTCCCCCGAGTCGATTACCGCAGCCGGTCTGGCGGGTGATCCGATTGCCCTGGAAGTGCTCGAGCAGTTCTGCTGCTGGCTGGGTCGTGTGGCCGGCAACAACGTGCTGACCACGGGCGGGCGGGGTGGCGTGTACATCGTGGGCGGAGTGATTCCGCGGTTCGCTGATTTCTTCATTGAAAGCGGCTTTGCCCGATGCTTTGCCGACAAAGGCTGCATGAGTGATTACTTCAAAGGCATCCCGGTGTGGCTGGTAACGGCGCCGTATTCCGGCTTGATGGGGGCAGGGGTAGCGCTCGAACAAGCCTGAAATGCGATCAAATGTGGGAGCGGGCTTGCTCGCGAAAGCGGTGTGTCAGTCAACGATGATGTTGGATGTGATGGCCCCTTCGCGAGCAAGTCGAATCGTCGCACCGCCGCTCCCACAATGGGTTTTGCGGTGTTTGTAAAATCTGTGCTTAAGGCATAATCCGCCCAATTCAAACAACAAGGATGCCGCCCCTGTGAGCTCAGTCAACAAGTCGATTTTGTTGGTCGATGACGATCAAGAGATACGCGAGTTGCTGGACACCTACCTGACCCGCGCGGGTTTTCAGGTGCGAACCACGCCCGACGGCGCAGGCTTTCGCCAGGCGATGAACGAGGCACCGAGCGATCTGGTGATCCTCGACGTCATGCTCCCGGACGAAGACGGTTTCAGTCTCTGCCGCTGGATCCGTCAGCACCCACGTCAGGCGCAGGTGCCGATCATCATGCTCACCGCCAGTTCCGACGAGGCCGACCGCGTCATCGGTCTGGAATTGGGCGCCGACGATTACCTCGGCAAACCCTTCAGCCCGCGTGAATTGCAGGCGCGCATCAAAGCCTTGTTGCGTCGCGCGCAGTTCGGTCAGGAACGTTCCGGCAGTGAAGTGCTGGCCTTCGATGACTGGCGGCTGGACATGGTCAGCCACCGACTGTTCCACATCGACGGCGAAGAAGTGATTCTCTCCGGTGCCGATTTCGCGCTGCTGAAACTGTTCCTCGATCACCCCCAGGAAATCCTCGACCGCGACACCATCGGCAACGCCACCCGTGGTCGTGATTTGATGCCGCTGGATCGCATCGTCGACATGGCCGTCAGCCGTTTGCGCCAGCGTCTGCGCGACACCGAAAAACCACCGCGGCTGATCCGTACCGTGCGTGGCAGCGGCTACCAACTGGCCGCCAATGTGGTTGCCAGCAATGGCCACTGAGTTTTTCCGCAAGCTCGCCGCACGGATTCCCGTGCCGCGTTCTCTGCTCGGGCGGATGTTGCTGCTGACGCTGTTGGCGGTGCTGTTCGCCCAGACGTTGTCGAGCGTGATCTGGGTCTCGCAACTGCGCGCCACCCAACTTGAAGGCCTGGTCACCAGCGCCCGTAGCCTCGCTCATTCGATGACGGCCAGCGTCAGTTACTTCCGCTCTTTGCCGGTAGCGTTTCGGCCATTGGTACTCGACCAGTTGCGCAGCATGGGCGGCACCCGTTTTGTGGTGACGCTCAACGACAAACCCTTGGGCATGGAAGTGCTGCCGATCACCCCGCGCAAGGAAGCGGTGCTCAAAGCGGTGGACGAAGTGTTGCGCCAGTCCCTGGGCCAGGACACCGATATCTCGGTGACGTTCGTCAGCCCCGAAGACCTGCGGATCTTCAACAGCGGGCTGAAACTCGATGAATTGCCGCGCTCCTGGGCGCATTACGCGCTGACCCTGGAGCCGGTGAACCCACCGGTATTGGTCACGCAAATCCAGATGGCACCGGGCGAGTGGCTGTACATCGCCTCGCTGTTGCCCGAGCCCTACACCAGCCTTGAAGAACAAGGCCTGCCGGCGCAGCAAGTCTGGTTCATCGTGCTCACCAGCGGCTTCTTGCTATTGTTCATTGGTCTTCTGGTGCACTGGCAGAGCCGGCCGCTCAAGCGTTTGGCGCGGGCAGCACGGGACATGTCCCTCGGCGCGGAAGTCGAGCCAGTGGCCGAGGGCGGCGGCAGTGAAGTGGTCGAAGTCGGCCGCGCCTTCAATGCGATGCGCGAACGTATCAGCCGTTACCTGACCGAGCGCAGCCAGTTGTTCAGCGCGATATCCCATGACCTGCGCACGCCGATTACCCGCTTGCGGCTGCGGGTTGAATTGCTCGAAGACGAAACGCTGCAAGCCAAGTTCGGGCGGGATCTGGATGAGCTGGAGCTGCTGGTCAAAGGCGCGCTGCAATGTGTAAAAGACACCGACATCCACGAAAATATCGAGCCGGTGGACCTCAACCATGTACTTGATTGTCTGGTGGAGCCGTATCTGGCACCCAACGGCAATGGTCGCGTCACCCAGCAAGGGCGTGCGCTGGCGGCGTATCCGGGGAAGCCGCTGGCGCTCAAGCGTTGCATCGGCAACCTGATCGACAATGCCTTGAAGTATGGGCAGAAAGCGCATCTGCACATTGATGACGACCAGAGTGCGTTCATCCTGCATGTAGACGATGAAGGCCCAGGCGTACCGGAACAGCGGATGGAGCAGGTGTTCGAGCCGCACTTCCGCCTGGCCGGGCAGCAACAGGGTTATGGATTGGGGTTGGGGATTGCGCGAAATATTGCGCATAGCCATGGGGGGGAGGTCAGCCTGCAGAATTTGCGTGAGGGTGGGTTGCGGGTGACGTTGCAATTGCCGCGCAGTGTTGATTAGCGGCACCGCGTTATCGTTCTTCGCGAGCAAGCCCGC
>NZ_SOPU01000003.1:397504-397755 GCF_004402115.1 Pseudomonas sp. F01002
TCCCACATTGGATTTGCGTCGTACACAAATCCAATGTGGGAGCGGGCTTGCTCGCGAAGGCGTCAGACTTTTCAACACATTCCTCAGGCTGAATGTCACAAGTCAGTGACATAACTCGCCCCCTTCGTTACAAGCCCGCCACCGCCCGTTGTTTAGACTGCCCCCAGTCATAACAACAAAAAAGGCACCCCATGGACACCTTCCAACCCGCTTTCAGCAGTTGGCTGAATGCACCCGCCCATCAGCAATGG
>NZ_SOPU01000003.1:397770-507212 GCF_004402115.1 Pseudomonas sp. F01002
CTCGCCGCCGAAGGCCTGCGCCTGCTGGCGTTTGCCAAAGCTTCGAAGCTTGCCGAAGGCTTCGGCAATCTCGATGAAAAGGGCTGCCTCCCGGCCAACGCCCACGCCGAAACCATGAACACCGCGCGCATGACCCACAGCTTCGCCATGGCCCACATTCAGGGCTTGCCGGGTTTCGCCGAGCTGGTGGATCACGGCATCAAAGCCCTCAGCGGCCCATTGCGTGATGCCGAACACGGTGGCTGGTTCGCTGCCCCCGAACATCGCGACGGCAACACCGGCAAGGCGGCTTACCTGCACGCCTTCGTCGCGCTGGCCGCCAGTTCTGCGGTTGTCGCTCAGCGTCCCGGCGCGCAGGCCTTGCTCGACGATGCCATCGACATCATCGACGCGCATTTCTGGAGCGAGGATGAGGGCGCGATGCGCGAATCCTTCAACCGCGACTGGAGTGAAGAGGAAAGCTATCGCGGCGCCAACAGCAACATGCACGCCACCGAAGCCTTTCTCGCGTTGGCTGATGTCACCGACGACAACCGTTGGCTGTGCCGCGCCCAGCGCATTGTCGAGCGCGTCATCCACGGTCACGCCGCTGCCAACGATTATCTGGTGGTCGAGCATTTCGACCGCGACTGGCAACCCTTGCGCGAATACAACCACGACAACCCGGCCGATGGTTTTCGCCCCTACGGCACCACGCCGGGCCACGGTTTCGAATGGTCCCGGTTGATGCTGCATCTTGAAGCGGCGCGGGTTAAGGCCGGGATGCTGACGCCGGGCTGGCTCGCCACCGACGCGCAAAAACTCTTCGACCACAACTGCCGTCACGGGTGGGATGTCGACGGGGCGCCGGGGATTGTTTACACCCTCGACTGGGACAATCGCGCCGTGGTTCGCCATCGCCTGCACTGGACCCATTGCGAAGCCAGCGCCGCCGCCAGTGCGCTGCTTAAACGTACAGGCGATGCGCAATACGAAAGCTGGTACCGACTATTTTGGGAATTCTGCGACAGCCATTTCATCGACCGCGAAAGCGGCAGCTGGCACCACGAACTCGATCCGCAGAATCGCCCGAGCGCTGATATCTGGGCCGGTAAACCCGACCTTTATCACGCCTGGCAAGCCGTACAGATCCCGCGATTGCCTCTGGCGCCGAGTATGGCGACTGCCTTGGCACAGCTATCCCAGAGCGCTCCTGTGTAACCATGTGGTGACATTCGAACGTCCCTTCGTTACCTGCGAAGGGGTCACTCCTGTTTAAAATCCTATGCAGCGCAAGCACCAGACTTGCATGCATAACAACAAGAAAGGTACTACTAGATGAATGCGATTTCTCGCCTCGCTACTGTCATTTCTCTCGCCTCACTGCTTCCGGTGTCTGCATTCCCGCTGAGTGCGCTTGCCGCCGATTCCAAAGGTTCGGTGGAAGTCGTTCACTGGTGGACCTCTGGTGGTGAAAAGGCCGCGGTCGATGTTCTGAAGGCCCAAGTCGAAAAAGACGGCTTTACCTGGAAGGACGGCGCAGTCGCCGGTGGCGGCGGTGCTACGGCCATGACCGTACTCAAAAGCCGCGCCGTTGCCGGTAACCCGCCGGGCGTAGCGCAGATCAAAGGCCCGGACATCCAGGAATGGGCGTCTACCGGTCTGCTCGACACCGACGTCTTGAAAGACGCTGCCAAAACAGAGAAGTGGGACAGCCTGCTCGACAAGAAAGTCTCCGATACCGTGAAGTACGAGGGTGACTACGTGGCCGTGCCGGTGAACATTCACCGCGTCAACTGGCTGTGGATCAACCCGGAAGTCTTCAAGAAAGCCGGCATCGAAAAAGCGCCAACCACCCTTCAGGAATTCTACGCGGCCGGTGACAAGCTCAAGGCTGCGGGCTTCATTGCGCTTGCCCACGGCGGCCAGCCTTGGCAGGACAGCACCGTGTTCGAAGCGGTGGTCCTTTCGGTCATGGGCGTCGACGGCTACAAGAAAGCCCTGGTCGACCTGGACAACGCTGCACTGACCGGCCCTGAAATGGTCAAGGCGTTGACCGAACTGAAGAAAGTCGCGACCTACATGGACGCCGACGGCAAAGGCCAGGACTGGAACCTGGAAGCAGCCAAGGTCATCAACGGCAAGGCCGGCATGCAGATCATGGGTGACTGGGCCAAGAGCGAGTGGACAGCGGCCAAGAAAGTCGCCGGCAAGGACTATGAGTGCGTAGCCTTCCCGGGCACCGACAAGGCCTTCACCTACAACATCGACTCCCTGGCCGTGTTCAAGCAGAAAGACAAGGGCACTGCTGCCGCTCAGCAGGACATTGCCAAGGTCGTGCTCGGTGAGAACTTCCAGAAAGTCTTCAGCATCAACAAGGGCTCGATTCCGGTTCGAATCGACATGCTGAACGACATGGGCAAGTACGGTTTCGACTCTTGCGCCCAGACCGCTGCCAAGGACTTCCTGGCGGACGCCAAGTCCGGCGGCCTGCAGCCGAGCATGGCGCACAACATGGCGACCACGCTGGCGGTACAAGGTGCGTTCTTTGATGTCGTGACCAACTTCATCAACGATCCGAAAGCCGATCCTGCCGTTGCCGCCAAGCAGCTCGGCACGGCCGTCAAAGCTGCCAAGTAACCGTTAGCGCGCATCCCCCCTGTGGGAGCGGGCTTGCTCGCGAATGCGGACTGTCGTTCAACACAAATGTCGACTGACACACCGCTTTCGCGAGCAAGCCCGCTCCCACACCAGGGAATGCGCTTGTAATCCTTTCTCTTCGTACGGGATCTTCCCATGAGTTCTGTTGCTGTGTTCAGCAAGGCCTCGCCGTTCGATGCACTGCAGCGCTGGCTCCCCAAACTGGTGCTGGCGCCCAGCATGTTCATCGTCCTGGTGGGTTTCTATGGCTATATCCTTTGGACGTTTGTCCTGTCGTTCACCACGTCGACCTTCCTGCCGACTTACAAATGGGCGGGCCTGGCGCAATACGCGCGGCTGTTCGACAACGACCGTTGGTGGGTAGCGAGCAAGAACCTGGCGGTTTTCGGTGGCATGTTCATCGGCATCACCCTGGTGATCGGTGTGCTGCTGGCGGTGTTTCTAGACCAGCGCATTCGTCGCGAAGGTTTCATTCGCACCATTTACCTGTACCCGATGGCGCTCTCGATGATCGTCACCGGTACCGCCTGGAAGTGGCTGCTCAACCCGGGCATGGGCCTGGACAAATTGCTGCGTGACTGGGGCTGGGAAGGCTTTCGCCTGGACTGGCTGATTGACCCGGACCGCGTGGTGTATTGCCTGGTGATCGCTGCGGTATGGCAAGCCTCGGGCTTTATCATGGCGATGTTCCTCGCCGGCCTGCGTGGCGTTGATCAATCGATCATCCGTGCCGCCCAGATCGATGGCGCGAGCATGCCGCGGATTTACCTGAAAGTGGTGTTGCCCAGCCTGCGTCCGGTGTTCTTCAGTGCGGTGATGATCCTGGCCCACATCGCGATCAAGAGTTTCGACCTGGTGGCGGCAATGACCGCCGGTGGCCCGGGTTACTCCTCCGACTTGCCTGCGATGTTCATGTATTCCTTCACCTTCAGTCGCGGCCAGATGGGCATGGGCTCGGCCAGTGCGATTCTGATGCTCGGTGCGATTCTCGCAATCATCGTGCCTTACCTGTACTCCGAGCTGAGGACCAAGCGTCATGACTAGTTTCGCTGCCAAACCATCCATCAGCCTGAGTCGCATCGCCATCTACGGCGTGCTGATCCTGGCCGTATTCCTTTACCTGATACCGCTGGTGGTCATGCTGTTGACCAGTTTCAAGACGCCGGAAGACATCAACTCCGGCAACCTGCTGAGCTGGCCGACCGTTGTCAGCGGCATTGGCTGGGTCAAGGCCTGGGGCACTGTCGACGGGTATTTCTGGAACTCGATCAAGATCACCGTCCCGGCGGTGATGATCTCCACTGCCATCGGTGCGCTGAACGGCTACGTGCTGTCGATGTGGCGCTTCCGAGGCTCGCAACTGTTCTTCGGTTTGCTGCTGTTCGGTTGCTTCCTGCCGTTCCAGACCGTCCTGCTGCCGGCCTCGTTCACCCTCGGCAAGATGGGCCTGGCGAGCACCACCACGGGCCTGGTGTTCGTGCACGTTGTCTACGGCCTGGCGTTCACCACGCTGTTCTTCCGTAACTACTACGTCAGCGTTCCCGATGCGCTGGTGAAGGCGGCGCGGCTGGATGGCGCGGGTTTCTTCACCATCTTCCGCTTGATCATCCTGCCGATGTCCACCCCGATCATCATGGTCTGCCTGATCTGGCAGTTCACCCAGATCTGGAACGACTTCCTGTTCGGCGTGGTGTTCTCCAGCGGTGACTCGCAACCCATTACGGTGGCGTTGAACAACTTGGTCAACACCAGTACCGGGGCCAAGGAATACAACGTTGATATGGCGGCGGCGATGATCGCCGGGCTGCCGACCCTGCTGGTCTATGTGGTCGCAGGCAAGTATTTCGTGCGCGGGCTGACGGCCGGCGCAGTCAAGGGGTAATCATGGCTACGCTCGAACTTCGCAATGTAAACAAGACCTATGGCCCCGGCCTGCCGGACACCCTCAAGAACATCGAACTGTCGATCAAGGACGGTGAGTTCCTGATCCTGGTCGGACCTTCGGGTTGCGGCAAATCGACCCTGATGAATTGCATCGCCGGTCTGGAGACCATCACCGGCGGCGCGATCATGATCGGTGACCAGGACGTCAGCGGCATGAGCCCGAAAGACCGGGACATCGCCATGGTGTTCCAGTCCTACGCGCTGTACCCGACCATGAGCGTGCGCGAGAACATCGCCTTTGGCTTGAAGATCCGCAAAATGCCCGCCGCCGACATCGAAGCGGAAGTGGCGCGGGTAGCCAAGCTGCTGCAGATCGAACATTTGCTCAACCGCAAACCCGGCCAGCTCTCCGGTGGTCAGCAACAGCGCGTGGCGATGGGCCGTGCCTTGGCGCGGCGGCCGAAGATTTACCTGTTCGACGAACCGCTGTCCAACCTCGACGCCAAGCTGCGCGTCGAGATGCGCACTGAAATGAAACTGATGCACCAGCGCCTGAAAACCACCACGGTCTACGTGACCCACGACCAGATCGAAGCGATGACCCTGGGCGACAAAGTGGCGGTGATGAAGGACGGGATCATTCAGCAATTCGGCACGCCGAAAGACATCTACAACAACCCGGCCAACCTGTTCGTGGCGAGCTTCATCGGGTCGCCGCCGATGAACTTCATCCCCCTGCGTTTGCAGCGCAAGGAGGGTCGTCTGGTGGCGTTGCTTGATAGCGGTCAGGCGCGCTGCGAATTGCCGTTGGGCATGCAGGACGCCGGTCTTGAAGACCGCGAAGTGATCCTCGGCATGCGTCCTGAACAGATCGTTTTGGCGGGCAGCGAGCCGAATGGTTTGCCGATCATTCGCGCCGAAGTCCAGGTCACCGAGCCGACCGGTCCCGACACCCTGGTGTTCGTCAATCTCAACGAAACCAAAGTCTGCTGCCGTCTGGCGCCGGACGTTGCACCGGCCGTGGGCGAGACCCTGACCCTGCAATTCGATCCATCGAAAGTGCTGTTGTTCGATGCCAAGACCGGTGAGCGCCTGGGGGTGGCCGGTCAGCCTAAAACCGAGACTCACAGTGCCAACGTGGCGCAGTTCAAAGGCCGCTGAAGATCAAATGTGGGAGCGGGCTTGCTCGCGAATGGGAGCTGGCATTCAACAGAAATGTCGACTGATATACCGCTTTCGCGAGCAAGCCCGCTCCCACAGGGGGGTACCAGGCGGGTGGCATGTAGCCCGTCGCAACCGATGTCACCGCGTTAAATAAAAACAGTTAATAACAATAAAACGAGGATGTAGGGATGAAGAAGAACAACAACGCTCAGCTTATCTGCCAGTTGTCAGCCATTGCGGCAATGATGTTGGCCGGTAGCGTGCACGCGGCTGACGCGTTCAGCGCCGATTCCGAATGGATGACCGGTGATTGGGGTGGCGAGCGGACCAAGCTGATCGAGCAGGGTATCGACATCAAGATGGACTACGTCGGTGAAGTAGGCGCAAACCTGCACGGCGGCTACAACAACGACAAGACCGCACGTTACGCCGACCAGTTTGGCTTGGGCGTGGCGCTGGACCTGCAAAAGCTGTGGGGCTGGGATAACACCCAGGCCAAGATCCAGTTCACCAACCGTAACGGTGAGAACATCTCCAATGACCGTGTCGGCGACCCGCGTGCCGGCACCTTGAGTTCCTCCCAGGAAGTCTACGGCCGTGGCCATATGGTCCGACTGACCCAGTTGTGGGTTAAGCACCAGTTCCTCGACGGTAAACTGGACGTCAAAGCCGGTTATTTCGGCGAAGGCGAAGACTTCAACACCTTTCCTTGCGAGTTCCAGAACCTGGCGTTCTGCGGTTCCCAGGCGGGTAACTGGGCGACCGGTATCTGGTACAACTGGCCGGTCATGCAGGCTGCCGTGCGTGTGAAGTACAACATCTCGCCTGAGTTCTATGCGCAGATCGGTGCTTACAACCAGAACCCATCGCAACTGGAACACGGTAACGGCTTCAAGCTCAGCGGCAGTGGTACTGCGGGCACTGTGTTGCCGGTCGAGTTGGTCTGGCTGCCTAACCCTAACAACCTGCCGGGCGAATACCGTGTCGGTTACTACAAAAGCACGGCCAATGCCGATGACGTCCGCAAGGATGAAAACGGCAATGATGCAGCAACCAGCGGCAACGCCTATCGCAGCCACGATAGCAAGCACGGCTACTGGTTCGTGGCGCAGCAACAACTCACCAGCCACAACGGTGACGCGTCCCGCGGTCTGAACATCGCAGCCAACGCCACTTTCCACGACAAGGACACCAACTTCGTCGACAACTACCAGTCGCTGATGTTTGTGTACAAAGGCCCGTTCGATGCACGTCCAAAAGATGACATGGGTATCGGTTTCGCCCGTATCCATGTCAACGATGACGTGAAGAAAAACGCTGAGTTGGTCAACGCCTCCAATGGTGTTACCGAGTACGAGGATCCACTGTTCTCGCCGCTGCGTACCACCGAGTACAACTACGAGATCAACTACGGCTTCCACGTTACCAACTGGCTGACCGTGCGTCCTAACCTGCAATACATCACTCACCCGGGCGGTGTTGATGAAGTCGACAACGCGCTGGTCGCCGGCCTGAAAATTCAGTCGGTGTTCTAACGTTGTTGCGATAAGCTCCTCTCTATGTGCGCATTTTTGCGGACAGCCCAGGCTGTCCGCTTTTTTTTGGGGGCTGCGCACCCCGGGTGATTTTCAGGACCGTGGCACATGCATGAGCATCCGCTACAACGCTTCTTCAAATCCTTGCGCGAACGTCCGGTGTTCGCGTGGGAGCGCTATCAGAAGCGCGACGTGCTGGTGATCGACCATCCACTGTGTCAGGCGGTGTTCAGTCGGCAGGGTGCGCAGTTGCTGCACTTCCAGCCAAAGGGCCAGAAACCCTGGCTTTGGTGCGCGGCGAAGTGGCCGCAGGTCGGTGCGATTCGTGGCGGCGTTCCGGTGTGCTGGCCGTGGTATGGCCGTCATCCGAGCGAAAACGCCTGGCCGTCCCATGGCTGGGCACGGTTGATCGACTGGAAGCTGCTGGACAGCAGCACTGATGACGATGGCGTGCGCTTGCACTGGCAACTTCAGTTGTGTGACTGGCAAGTGGACCTGCACGCGCACTTGGGCGAACGCATGGAGTTGCGCCTGAGTACCGAGCATCAGGACAGCCTGCCGTGCCAATTGAGTCAGGCGTTGCATGCGTATTGGCGTATTGGCGACGTCGGTGAGGTAGCGCTGTCTGGCCTCGACGGGGCACAGGGTTACGACCAGTTGAACCGTCAGATTTGTCATCAGGAAGGCGAGTTGCGGGTAGAGGGTGGCTGTCAGCGGGTGTTCCAGCATGACGGCGAATTACAGCTCAAGGACCACGCCTGGCAGCGCGAGTTGTGCATCGATACCGGTGACCATGCGGACACGGTGGTTTGGCATCCGGGCTCGCGGCCATTGCTGGGGGTGAGCTGGAATGAGATTTCGGAGTTTGTGTGTGTTGAAGCCGCGAGCGGCGGGACCGATAGCCTGAGCCTGGCGCCGGGGGAGAGGGCGCATTTGAGTTTGCAGGCGCGGGTCGGGGCGTAAGATCAAAAGATCGCAGCCTCGTTTCACTCGACAGCTCCTACAAGGGATCGTGTAAACCTGTAGGCGCTGTCGAGCGAAGCGAGGCTGCGATCTTTTTAATTAAACTCATCCCCAATCGGATACCGACTGGCATTCAGACTTTCCTTGATCTTGCGCAAATGCGGCTGGAAATCCACACCGCGGCGCAAAGTCATGCCGGTCGCCAGCACATCCAGCACGGTCAACTGAATGATCCGCGACGTCATCGGCATATAGATGTCGGTGTCTTCCGGCAGCGGAATATTCAGGCTCAAGGTGCTGGCCTTGGCCAATGGCGAACCTTCGGCGGTCAGACCCAGCACCGAAGCACCGTTTTCCCGGGCAATACGCGCCACTTCCACCAGTTCGCGGGTACGGCCGGTGTAGGAAATGATCACGAACAACTCGCCGGTGTGCGCCACCGACGCAATCATGCGCTGCATCAGCACGTCCGCGTGGGCGGTCACCGCCAGGTTGAAGCGGAAGAACTTGTGCTGCGCATCCAGCGCCACCGGGGCCGAGGCGCCGAGGCCGAAGAAGTGGATCTGCCGGGCCTGGATCAACAGGTCGACGGCGCGGCTGATCAGGTTCGGGTCCAGTGCCTGCAAGGCGCTGTCCAAAGAGGCGATGGCGCTGCCGAAAATCTTTTTGGTATACGCTTCCGGATTGTCGTCAGCCTCGACCGCACGGCTGACATACGCCGCGCCACTGGCCAGGCTCTGGGCCAATTGAAGCTTGAGTTCCGGGTAGCCGCTGACGCCGAACGAACGGCAGAAACGGTTGACCGTCGGCTCACTGACCTTTGAGGCCTGGGCGAGGGCGGCGATGCTGAACCGGGTGGCCTGCTGTGGGTTGAGCAGGATCACTTCGGCGACTTTGCGTTCTGCCTTGTTCAGGTCTTCAAGGCGATTCTGGATCTGTTCCAGTAAATTTCGCACGCGGTCCATATATGTTCCTTAGCTCCGCAAACAAGAGAGCAATGCAAATAAGGGCCCTGGCTATGCAAATTGGGACTTTGATCGGGCCCGTAACGGTGGCCTATCCTACTGATGGCTCCGACCGTCCACCACTCGGATTCTGTATTTTGCGAAAATGTTGTGGTTATTACTACATTTTCCCTTGAGTGATGCCTTGAAAAAAGGTATTTGTAGCTTAACTTGATAAAAGAACAAACATCATGCCTTCGATTACGGTTGAACCGTGCACCTTTGCCTTGTTCGGCGCCCTCGGCGATCTGGCCCTGCGCAAGCTGTTTCCTGCCCTTTATCAGCTCGATGGCGCAGGCCTCTTGCACGAGGACACGCGAATTATCGCGCTGGCCCGTGAGCCTGGCAGCGAGCAGCAGCATTTGGCGTTCATCGCCTCCGAGCTGCGCCGCTACGTCGTTGCCAAAGAGCTGGACGAGGCCGTGGTCGAACGCTTTCTGGCCCGCCTGAGTTACCTGCACGTCGACTTCCTCAAGGCTGACGATTACGTCGCCCTGGCCGAAATGGCCGGCAGCGCCCAGCGAGTGATTGCCTACTTCGCGACACCGGCCGCCGTTTACGGCGCGATTTGCGAGAACCTGGCGAAAGTCGGTTTGACCGAAAACACTCGCGTGGTGCTGGAAAAACCCATCGGTTCGGACCTGGAATCCTCGCGCAAGGTGAACGACGCCGTGGCGCAGTTCTTCCCGGAGAACCGCACCTACCGCATCGACCACTACCTGGGCAAAGAAACCGTCCAGAACCTGATCGCCCTGCGTTTCGCCAACAGCCTGTTCGAAACCCAGTGGAACCAGAATTATATCTCCCACGTGGAAATCACCGTGGCCGAGAAGGTCGGGATCGAAGGTCGCTGGGGTTACTTCGACAAGGCCGGCCAGCTGCGGGACATGATCCAGAATCACCTCCTGCAACTGCTCTGCCTGATCGCCATGGACCCGCCGGCCGACCTGTCCGCCGACAGCATCCGCGACGAGAAAGTCAAAGTGCTCAAGGCGCTGGCGCCGATCAGCCCGGAAGGCCTGACCACTCAGGTCGTACGCGGTCAGTACATCGCCGGTTACAGCGAAGGAAAATCGGTTCCCGGTTACCTGGAAGAGCCGAACTCCAACACCCAGAGCGACACCGAAACCTTCGTTGCGCTGCGTGCCGATATCCGCAACTGGCGTTGGGCCGGTGTGCCTTTTTACCTGCGTACCGGCAAGCGCATGCCGCAGAAGCTGTCGCAGATCGTCATCCACTTCAAGGAGCCGTCCCACTACATCTTCGCTCCCGAGCAGCGCCTGCAAATCAGCAACAAGCTGATTATCCGCCTGCAACCGGACGAAGGCATTTCCTTGCGCGTGATGACCAAAGAACAAGGCCTGGACAAGGGCATGCAGCTGCGCAGCGGTCCGTTGCAGCTGAATTTTTCCGACACTTATCGCAGCGCACGGATTCCCGATGCCTACGAGCGGTTGTTGCTGGAAGTGATGCGCGGCAATCAGAACCTGTTTGTCCGTAAAGATGAAATCGAAGCCGCGTGGAAGTGGTGTGACCAGTTGATCGCCGGGTGGAAAAAATCCGGTGATGCGCCCAAGCCGTACGCGGCCGGGTCCTGGGGACCGATGAGCTCCATTGCTCTGATCACGCGGGATGGGAGGTCGTGGTATGGCGATATCTGAATTGAAACTGCCTCAGGGCGTCAGCGCCCATGAGTTCAAAAGCCCGGTGCTGCTGGCCGAAGGCCTGGCGCTGAATGTGGCCAAGCAACTGAGTGACGCGATCGACGCGCGCGGCACCGCGACCTTGGTGGTTTCCGGTGGACGCAGCCCGGTGGCGTTTTTCCAGCACCTGGCCAAGCAGACGCTGGACTGGTCCAAGGTTGTCGTCACCCTGGCCGACGAGCGCTGGGTGCCGGTAGAGCATGTCGACAGCAATGCCGGTCTGCTCAAGCGTTACCTGTTGCAAGGCCCGGTGGCCAAGGCTCAGTTTCTGAGTCTGTACAGCGCCACGGCCAACCTTGAACTGGCGGCCGAGCAGGCGGATCGCTTGCTCGCGGAGTTGCCGCCGATCGACGTGCTGATACTTGGCATGGGCGACGACGGTCACACCGCCTCGCTGTTCCCGAACAGCCCGAACCTGGCCGATGCCTTGAAAGTCGACGGCAGCCGTCGCTGCTGGCCGATGCTGGCGCCGACCGTGCCGCATCAGCGCCTGACCATGAGCCGCGCGCTTCTGGCCTCGGCCAAGACCACCGTTCTATCGATTTCCGGTCAGTCCAAGCTGACCACCTTGAGTGCCGCATTGGCCGGTGACGATGTCGCCGCCATGCCGATTCGCGCGTTTCTGCAACCTACGTTAGAGATTTACTGGTGCCCATGAGCCAAGGAACAGCCGCTATGACAACCCCATCCCCGACCGTTTCCATGGCGGACAAAGTTGCCCTGATCGACAGCCTCTGCGCCAAAGCGCGGATCCTGCCGGTGATTACCATCGCTCGCGAACAGGACATCCTGCCGCTGGCCGACGCCCTCGCGGCCGGTGGCCTGACAGCCCTGGAAGTGACCCTTCGTTCACAGTTCGGCCTCAAGGCTATCCAGATTCTGCGCGAGCAGCGTCCGGAACTGGTGACCGGTGCTGGCACTGTGCTGGATCGCAACATGCTGGCGGCTGCCGAAGCGGCCGGTTCGCAGTTCATTGTCACGCCGGGCATCACCCGTGATTTGCTGGAAGCCAGCGTCAACAGCCCGATTCCGCTGTTGCCAGGCATCAGCAACGCCTCCGGCATCATGGAAGGCTACGGCCTGGGTTATCGCCGCTTCAAGCTGTTCCCGGCGGAAGTCAGCGGCGGCGTCGCGGCTATCAAAGCCCTCGGCGGCCCGTTTGGCGAAGTGAAATTCTGCCCGACTGGCGGCGTCAGCCCGGCCAACATCAAGAGCTACATGGCGTTGAAAAACGTGATGTGCGTGGGCGGTAGCTGGATGCTTGATCCCGAGTGGATCAAGAACGGCGACTGGGCCCGCATTCAGGAATGCACCGCCGAGGCATTGGCGCTGCTGGACTGATCGGCTTTACCAAACACTTCGTTGTGTGTTCTACGGCTTTACGGTGCGCTTGGTCGGTGCACCGTTTTTTTTTGCCCGCAAAAAAAACTGTGGGAGCGAGCTTTCTCGCGATAGCGGTCTGACAGTCAATATTTTCATTGAATGTGCCGCCGCCATCGCGAGCAAGCTCGCTCCCACAAGGACATCATGCGATACATAGTTACCGCATCTCGCTGCTCGACCAGCGTTAACCTGCGTTCATCTTATGGAAGAGAGAACGTCATGGACGACAACACTCCGGTTTCACCCCAGCTTTCACCCGAACAGATCGCGGGTCCTTATTTCCGAAATCCGAAATTGATCAGACGAAACATCAGCGAAGGCATGGATGGCATCCCCTTGGTGCTGAGGCTGACGATCGTCGATGCCATGACGGGGCAACCGGTGACGGACGCTCTGGTGGATATCTGGCATTGCAATGCACGCGGGGCGTATTCGGGTTGGAGCAAGGTCAATCCAGACAAGGAAGTCGACGTTGGCGACATAGGTTCGATCCCGCGCACCGACGACGACACTTACTTGCGTGGCGGGCAATTTACGGACAAGAACGGCATCGTGCGGTTTACCACGATCTATCCGGGGTTCTACGCCGGCCGTGCCCTGCACGTTCATGTCGTGGTACGCATTATGGAAGGCAACAACTACCTGGAAGAGCGGCATGTCGCCTGGGTCGGTCAGCTCTACTTTCCCGAGGTGGCCTCGCGCTCGGTACTCAACGCCAGGGAGTACCGGGGTCGAGCCGTTTCACCGCTGACCAACGATCAAGACTTTTTCTATGAAAACATGGGCGGCGAAGCTTCGACCTTGAACGTTCACACCCTGAGTCGAGACTCGAATAAAGACGGCTACTTCGGGCACACGACCATCGGCATCGACACCTTCGCGGTATCGACGCAGATCAAGCCCGAGGACTTCGACAAACACACCGTGTGACGTCAGCGCAGTTCGGTCAACGCCCGGGCCAGTAGATCCATGTCTGCAGCGGTGGTAGTGAGCCCCGGGGTTATGCGAATGCACGGACCACTCGCGGCACCACTGCGCGCCACGGTAAACAGGTTGTAGTCCTTGAGCAGCCGCTCGACCATCGCCTGTTGATCTGCATGCCGGGTAAAGCGCATCGAGGTGATGCCGCAATACAGTCGCGGGTCGTCCGGGGTCATGACTTCGATCCCCGGCAACTCGCGTACCGCGCTCACCCAGCGGTTGCGCAGGTAATTGAGCCGAGCGCCCTTGGCGGCGGAACCGCCCATGGCCCGATGTTCCTCGAACACCAGCGGCAAGGTCAGCAGCGCCGGGATGTTGGGCGTGCTGTACGGCGTGCGGGCGCGAATATCGGTGACCGGGAAATGCATCTCGCCCATGTCCGGATCGATGTCGGCCAGGCGCTCGGGGGCGATATAAATGAAGCCCAGAGTCAGCGGTGCACCGATCCATTTGTGCAGGTTGTAGCCAGCAAAGGCGATGCCTAGTTTATCGAGATTGAACTCGAGCTGGCCGAGCGCATGGGCGCCGTCGAGGATCACGTCGATGCCATGTTCCCTGGCAGCTGCGGCAATAGCCTGCACCGGCATCACCAACCCGGAACGGTGAGTGACGTGAGTCAGGGCCATCAGTTTGAGTCGCGGATAACGCACGAAAGCTTCGCGGTAAGTGGCCAGCAAACTGTCGAAACTGGCGGGGTGCGAGTGTTCGATCTCGATCACTTCGACACCGCGATGACGTGCCAGCCAGCGCATGGCTCCTTTGACCGTGTCGTACTCCAGATCACATATCAGCACCTGATCGCCCGGCGTCAGACGGTTGTAGTTGCGGATCAGCGATTGCAGACCGTCCGAAGCGTTGCGGGTGAGGGCGACAGTGTCGGCGGGTACGCCCACCAGATCGGCGAGCTGTTTGCGAATCTCCAGGCTTTCGCCCTGTTCGAAGCGTTGCCGCACGTGCACCGAGTTGCCGCGGTTGATCAGTTCGATGTTGCGCTGATACTCCTCGACCACCGTGCGCGACATGCGCCCGAAGTACCCGTTTTCGAGGTTGACCGGGCCGGGTTCAACCGCATATCGGTCGGCAAAGGTTCGCCAGAAAGCTTCATCACGGGCGCGGCGGGTGTTATCGGGCATGGGCTACTCAATCAGGGGCCAGGTCTGGGTGTCGGGTCAATGGCGAGGGGCGGGTTTGCCATGTTTGGCGCGTAGCGGTTCGAGCAGCTCCGACAGGCCGTTGTGATCGATTTCCTGCATCAAGGCCAACAAGCCGCCGAGTTCGCCATGGGGGAAACCTTCCCGAGCGAACCAGTTCAGGTATTGGCCGGGGAGGTCGGCAATGATCCGGCCCTTGTATTTGCCGAAGGGCATTTCACGGGTGACCAGCAGTTCGAGCTTTTCAGGGTTCATCAGTCAGTCGTCTTGATTCAAACAGTCTGGAAAATACAGGCATTCTGCATGCAGGCCAAATGACAGATCATGCAAATAAAGCGGATACAGATTTCGGGTTAAACCATAAGTAATTGAAATATAGGAAATAACTTATCAATTCAAAGCTGGCATGCAGGGTGCAACACCTATTGCATCTTTCATCAACCCGTGAGGAATTGAAAATGACCGACATGAATAAAGAAGCCATCTCTGTGCTCAACGACCTGATTGAAACCAGCAAAGACGGTCAGGAAGGGTTCAAGACTTGCGCTGAAGACATCAAACATCCAGGACTGAAATCGCTGTTCATGCAGCGTTCCGCCGACTGCGCCACTGCGGCTTCCGAACTGCAAGCGCAGGTGCGTTCGCTAGGCGGCGATCCGGAAACGTCCACCAGTGTCAGCGGTGACCTGCACCGTCGCTGGGTCGACGTGAAAGCGATGTTCACCGGCAAGGATGAAGAAGCCGTGCTGAACGAAGCCGAGCGGGGTGAAGACCATGCACTGAAGGCTTACAAAGAAGCCATCGAAAAAATCAACAAACACAACCTGGTGGGCATTCGTGATCTGGTTGAGCGTCAGTACCACGGCGTGCAACGCAATCACGATCAGGTAAAAGCCCTGCGTAACCAGGCGCGCGCACGCTCGTAAGCGTTCGTTGCCTGTCAAAAACGCCAGCCAGTCTGGCGTTTTTTTGTGTCTGGCGTTCAACGATGAAATTAGCCTTGTAGGAGCTGCCGAAGGCTGCGATCTTTTGATCTTGCTTTTCGGCGCCGTCAAAAGATCGCAGCCTTCGGCAGCTCCTACCGTTAAATCGTCTTTCCAAGAGAGCTTTACGTGCCTATCACCTTGCAGGCTTTGTTTGCGCCTGACCGCCGCGCCTTACAGTTCGCGATCAAAACGTTGATCGGTGGCGGCCTGGCGCTGTGGCTGGCATTACGCTGGGGCCTGGAGCAACCGGCCTGGGCGTTGATGACGGCGTTCATCGTCGCCCAGCCCTTGTCCGGGATGGTGGTGCAGAAGGGCCTGGCGCGGTTGCTGGGGACGCTGGTCGGGACGATCATGTCAGTGGTGTTCATGGGGTTGTTTGCCCAGACGCCTTGGCTGTTTTTGTTGGCCTTGGCGTTATGGCTGGGGCTGTGTACGGCGAGTTCGACCTTGCTGCGCAGCGCCTGGTCCTATTCGTTCGTGCTGGCCGGTTACACGGTGGCGATCATCGCGCTGCCGGCCATTACTCATCCGCTGACGGTGTTCGATCAAGCCGTGGCTCGCTGCACGGAAATCTGCCTGGGCATTCTTTGCGCCACCGCCGCCAGTGCGCTGCTCTGGCCGATGCGGGTCGAACGGCAACTGGCGGATCAGGCGCGGGCAGCCTGGCAAAGTGGGATGAACGCCGCGCGTGCGACCCTGGCCGGTGATGGTCAGGCGCGTAAAGGCTTGCTGGAAATCCTCGGGAGAATCGTCGCCGTCGATGCCCAGCGCGAGCATGCCTGGTTTGAAGGAAGCCTGGGGCGGCAACGAGCACGCGCGATCAGCGGCTTGAGCCAAAAGCTGTTGATGCTGCTGCGCATCGCCCGTTCGGTGCGCCGCCAGTGGAAGCAATTGGAGCCTCAGGAAGCCGAGCAACTGTTGCCCTGGATGACGGAGGTTCAAGAGGCGCTCAACAGCCCGGATACCGCGACCCTGCAAGCGCTGCGGCCGAAGTTGCTCGACGCTTCCCACGACCCGCACATCAGCTGCGCACAGAGTTACTGCCTGGCCCGTTTCACCTTGTTGCTCGATACCGCCATGGCGGCCAGCGCCGCGTTGAACGCCGTTGAGGAGGGCAAGGAAACGGTCGATCCACCGAGAACCCTGACACCCCACCGCGACCTGTCATTGGCGCTGATGTTCGGTACCCGCAGTGCCCTGGCGTTTCTGGTGGTCTCGTGCTTCTGGTTGGCGACCGCCTGGCCCGCCGCCTCCGGCGCGCTGCTGTTGACGTGCGTGGTGTGTAGTCTGTTTGCCAGCCGCGAGAATGGCGCCCAGATAGGCATGAGTTTTATGCGCGGGATCTTCCTGGCCATTCCGGCCGCGTTTATCGTCGGGCAGATTCTGCTGCCGCAATGGAGTGGTTTTGCGTTGCTGTGCATGGGCATGGGCGTGCCGTTGTTTTTCGGTGCATTGGGCATGGCCAAACCGCAGATCGGTGCGACGGCTACCTCATTTTGTCTGCACTTCATCGTGCTGGTCTCGCCGCTCAATGCGATGAAATTTGATGTCGCGACGTTCTTCAACAGCGCTCAATCCATCGTGGTCGGTGTCGGCGCCGCAGTGCTGGCGTTCCATTTGTTGATCCTGCGCAACCCGACGTGGCATGGCCGACGTTTGCTGGCGGCCACCCTCGACGATCTGGTGCGCCTGACCCGGCGCAATCTGCGCGGTGCCGAAAGCTGGTTTGGCGGGCGCATGGCCGACCGCTTGCTGCAATTGGCGCGACACTACCCCGAGTTGCCGGAACCGGCGCGCAGTCGCTGGGACGATGGCCTACTCGGCCTGGACATCGGCGACGAATTGCTGCATTTGCGTTTGAGTCTGGCGGTGGCGCAGGCACCGGTCAGTGCGCCTCAGCGGCGTTATCTCGAACAGCTGGAAAAAATCCTCGAGCAAGGCCCGGCCGGCAGTCGCGCCGAGGCGTTGGCGCAGCCGAGCGAAGAACTCTTGAAGACCTTGTACGCATTGCCCCCCAGCGATGCGGTGAAACTGGCCCAAGGCGCGGTGCTGCAATTGCAAAGCAGCTGGCGCGCCTGGTGCCGTCAACAGGAGCAAAGCCATGGGCTTGCGTGAGTGGTCGGTGGGTGGCGTGCTGCTCAGTCCGTTTCTGATTTATGTGCTGCTGGCGCTGCTCGTCACTGGAGCCTTGCGCATGCTTTTGCGCCTGACGCCGGTGGGCCGCTGGATCTGGCACGAAGCGTTGTTTGATTGCGCCTTGTACGTCTGTGTATTGACCTTGATCACCGTCGTCCTCGGACCTTTATAAGGAGTTGAAAATGCGTACACCGATACGTGTCGCGGTGACCTTGTGCCTGGTGGCGGCGGCGATCTTTGCCGGCTTCCATTTGTGGCAGTACTACATGCTCACGCCTTGGACTCGGGATGCGCGGATCCGCGCCGACGTGGTGGTGATCGCCCCGGACGTCTCGGGTTGGGTGCGTGAGCTCAAGGCTTTTGATAACCAGCAGGTCAAGGCTGGCGATTTATTGCTGAGCATTGATCGCGACCGTTTCGAAGCGGCGCTGGAGAAAGCTCAAGCGGTGGTGCAGACCCGGCAACAACAACTCAATCTGCGCGAACGCGAAGCCAGTCGCCGCGCAGCCCTCGGGCCGCAGGCCATCAGTGCCGAGCTACGCGAGAACGCGCAAATCAACGCCGGCATCGCCCGTGGCGAACTGCGCGAAGCCCAGGCGGAAGCCAAAGTCGCTGAGCTCAATCTCGCCCGTAGTCAGGTCCATGCGCCACGTAGCGGTCACATCACCAACTTGCGTCTGGCCGAAGGCAACTACGTGAATGCCGGGCAATCGGTGATGGCGTTGATCGACGATTCGACTTTCTATGTGCAGGCGTATTTCGAAGAAACCAAGCTGCCACGGATTCGTGTCGGCGATCCGGTGAAGGTCTGGTTGATGAGTGCGGGGGAGGCATTGCAGGGACATGTCGAAAGCATCAGCCGCGGGATTACCGATCGCAATACCACGCCGGACGGGCAGTTGCTGGCAGAGGTCGAGCCGACGTTTAACTGGGTGAGGCTGGCGCAGCGGATTCCGGTACGGATCAAGATTGATAAGTTGCCGGAGGGGATGAATTTGAGTTCGGGGATGACGGCGAGTGTGCAGGTGCAGGAGGGGCATTAAGTTCAAAAGATCCCAGCCTCGTTCCACTCGACAGCTCCTACAGGTATCGCAAAACCCTGTAGGAGCTGTCGAGTGAAACGAGGCTGCGATCTTTTAAGGCAATCAGCCGATGCTGATTGCCGGCAGCTTAGGCAACGTCACCGTCTGTTGCTTACGCGGCGCCAGAATCTCCGCCTCACCATCCACTACCAACTCATCACGCTGGTTAAACACGCGAGTGGCAATCCGCACACGAAACTTCGGCAGCTTCTCGAGAATCTCCAGACGCACGGTCAGCGTGTCGCCAATTTTCACCGGCTTCTGAAAGCTCATCTGCTGACCGATATAAATAGTCCCCGGCCCAGGCAACTCGCAGGCAACGGCAGCGCTGATCAGCGCACCGCTGAACATGCCGTGAGCGATGCGCTCCTTGAACATGGTGCCGGCGGCGAATTCAGCGTCCAGGTGCACCGGGTTGTGATCGCCGGACATCGCGGCGAACAACTGAATGTCGCGCTCTTCGACCGTCTTGCTGTAGCTGGCGGTCTGGCCGACTTCAAGGGCCTCGTAAGGGGTGTTGGTAACCTGGGTCATCTGTTTCAATTCCTGTCACGAATAAATAAATTCAAAAAAACTATTCCGATCTGGGTGGCCGACGGTGGCTCAGTGCCTGGGCGATCCAGCTCAACACGTCATTGATCACTTCATCGCGGTTGCTCTCGTTGAACAGTTCATGCCGTGCCTGCGGGTAAATCGTCAGTTGCAGGCTCTGGCTGCCGGCCGCGCGCAGCGCATGGGCCAGATCTTTCAGACGCTCGCCTTCGCTCACCGGATCACATTCACCGCCGATGACCAGCAACGGCAGGCCCGGATCAATCTGAGCGAGATTGGACGCTTTGCTGATTTGCTGCAACCCACCGAGCAAATCGATCCACAGCTGATTGGTGCAGCGAAAGCCGCAGAGCGGGTCGTTGGCGTACAAATCGACCTCCGCCGGATCGCGACTGAGCCAGTCGAACCGCGTGCGTACCGGTTTGAATTTCTTGTTGAACGAACCGAACGACAGCCATTCGATCAGCGCGCTGCGACCCTTCGGGCCCTGGCGCAAACGTTCTAATCGCGCAATCTGTCGCGCCGCGCGATAGAGCGCCACCGGTTGGAAGTTCGACCCGCTGAGAACGGCCCCGTGCAGGCTGGCGCTGTGATGCAGCAGATAAGCCTGGGCGATGTAGCTGCCCATGCTGTGACCGAGCAACACAATCGGCATTCCCGGATGTTGTTGGCCGATGTGCTGGTTGAGGCTCGCCAGGTCGCCGACTACTTTGCACCAACCGTCATCGTCGGCGAAATGACCCAGTGTCCCGTTTTCGGCAGTTTTGCCATGTCCACGCAGGTCCGGCGCGTAGACGCCGTAACCCTGAGCACAGAGTTTTTCCGCCAGACGGGCGTAGCGGCCACTGTGTTCCGCCATGCCGTGGGCCAGCAGGATCACTGCTTTTAAAGGCGCGGCGGGCAGCCACTGGTTGACGAAGAGGCGACTGCGGTCGCTCGCGGTCAGCCAGAAAGTGTCGTGGATCATGGCGGTTCCTTTGCATAGGGCTGCATGTGGCATGGGCGTCGTTGCATTGTATAGCGCATCCAAAGCGTGCCGTCTGATCAGGCCACGCCACGGCAGCAAGATTCACACGATCAATGTCGACCGTGCGCATATTTGCCTGATTCGCCATAGCTGCTAGTGTCCGTGGAGCCCCGCTTTTTCGCTCTTTAGTTTTGAAGAAGGACAGAAAAGCGGCCCCGGATAGGTTCAGGTAAAGAGGACAAGAACAATGCAACCTGATTTCTGGAATGACAAACGCCCGGCCGGCGTGCCCCTGGATATCGATCAAGGGGCCTATAAGTCGGTGATCGAGGTGTTCGAGCGTTCCTGCAAGAAATTTGCTGACCGCCCGGCATTCAGCAACATGGGCGTCACCCTGACCTACGCCGAACTGGAACGCTACAGCGCAGCGTTCGCCGGTTACCTGCAAGCCCACACCGACCTGGTGCCGGGGGATCGCATTGCGGTGCAGATGCCCAACGTCCTGCATTACCCGATTGCCGTGTTCGGTGCCTTGCGCGCCGGGCTGATCGTGGTCAACACCAACCCGCTGTACACCGCGCGGGAGATGCGTCATCAGTTCAAGGACTCCGGTGCCCGGGCGCTGGTGTACCTGAACATGTTCGGGGCCAAAGTCCAGGAAGTGCTGCCCGACACCGACATCCAGTACCTGATCGAAGCGAAGATGGGCGACCTGATGCCCGCCGCCAAGGGCTGGCTGGTCAATACAATGGTGAGCAAGGTCAAGAAGATGGTGCCAGCGTATTCGTTGCCCCAGGCCATTTCCTTCAAGAGCGCGTTGCGCCTGGGTCGGGGCCTGGGCATCAAGCCGCTGAAAGTCGGGCTCGACGACATCGCCGTGCTGCAATACACCGGCGGCACCACCGGCCTGGCCAAGGGCGCGATGCTGACCCACGGCAACCTGGTGGCCAACATGCAGCAAGTGCGGGCGTGCCTGGAGCAGTTCGGCAATGACGGCCAGCCGCTGTTGCGCGAAGGGCAAGAGGTCATGGTCGCGCCGCTGCCGCTGTACCACATCTATGCGTTCACCGCGAATTGCATGTGCATGATGGTTTCAGGCAACCACAACGTGCTGATCACCAATCCGCGGGACATCGGCGGCTTCATCAAGGAGCTGAAGAACTGGCGGTTCTCGGCGCTGCTGGGGCTCAACACGCTGTTCGTCGCACTGATGGACCATCCGGACTTCAAGACCCTGGATTTCTCCAGCCTCAAACTCACCAACTCCGGTGGCACCGCGCTGGTCAAGGCTACCGCCGAGCGCTGGGAACAGCTCACCGGTTGCCGCATCACCGAAGGTTACGGCCTGACCGAAACTTCGCCGGTGGCCTGCACCAACCCGTACGGCGACAAGTCGCGGCTCGGCACGGTCGGCCTGCCGGTGCCGGGCACCACGCTGAAGGTCATCAACGATGAAGGCGTCGAGCAGGCGCTGGGCGAGCGCGGCGAACTGTGCATCAAGGGCCCGCAGATCATGAAGGGCTACTGGCAGAAACCCGAAGCCACCGCCGAAGTGCTGGATGCCGAAGGCTGGTTCAAGTCGGGCGACATCGCGGTGATCGACCCGGACGGTTTTGTGCGCATCGTCGATCGCAAGAAAGACATGATCATCGTCTCGGGCTTCAACGTGTACCCGAACGAAATCGAAGACGTGGTCATGGCTCACCCGAAAGTCGCCAACTGCGCAGTGATCGGTGTGCCGGACGAGCGTTCGGGGGAGGCGGTGAAGCTGTTTGTGGTGGCCCGTGAAACGGGTGTCAGCCTTGAAGAGCTGAAGGCTTACTGCAAGGAAAACTTCACGGCGTACAAAGTGCCCAAGCACATCGTCTTGCGTGAGTCGTTGCCGATGACGCCGGTGGGCAAGATATTGCGGCGGGAGTTGCGTGATATCGCGTAACCGGTCGTAGACCGAGGTGCTGCCAAAAGATCGCAGCCTTCGGCAGCTCCTACAGGGGATCGCATTCCTTTGTAGGAGCTGCCGAAGGCTGCGATCTTTTGCTTTTAAACCCCGTATTTATGGGGGTTTGAAGGCTGTATAGAATTTTTGCTCTAAAATGACCGCTTGCTATTCTTGAGTCATTAAAGTGACTGTAGAGGCGGCTTTTGGCTCTGGTCGGCCCTTGGCAAAGCTGCTACTCTCGGCGCGCTTTGTGACTTCTCGGCCTATGTAAATAGCCAGACTCACCAACAAACACACACCAATAATAATCGCATCAAATGCGGTGATGAATTCGCGTTGCTGAGGAGTGGGCTTCCATGATCGAAGACTTTTGGAAGGATAAGTACCCTGCCGGGATTGCTGCCGACATCAATCCGGACGAGTATCCGAATATTCAGGCGGTGTTGAAGCAGTCCTGCCAACGCTTTGCCGACAAACCGGCGTTCAGCAACCTGGGCAAGACAATCACCTACGGTGAGCTGTACGAATTGTCCGGTGCCTTTGCCGCGTACCTGCAACAGCATACCGACTTGCAGCCGGGCGATCGAATCGCCGTGCAGCTGCCCAACGTGTTGCAGTACCCGGTCGCCGTCTTCGGTGCCATCCGCGCCGGGCTGATCGTGGTCAACACCAACCCGCTGTACACCGCGCGGGAAATGGAGCACCAATTCAACGACTCCGGTGCCAAAGCCCTGGTCTGCCTGGCCAACATGGCGCACCTGGCCCAGCTCGTCGTGCCGAAAACCGGCGTCAAGCACGTGATCGTCACCGAAGTGGCCGACCTGCTGCCGCCGCTCAAGCGTCTGCTGGTCAACAGCGTCATCAAATACGTGAAGAAGATGGTCCCGGCGTATCACTTGCCCAAGGCCATCAAGTTCAACGACGTATTGAGCAAGGGCCACGGCCAGCCAGTCGCTGAAGCCAACCCGGCCAGCAGCGACGTTGCCGTGCTGCAATACACCGGCGGCACCACCGGCGTGGCCAAGGGCGCGATGCTGACCCACCGCAACCTGGTGGCGAACATGCTGCAGTGCAAGGCGCTGATGGGTTCCAACCTCAATGAAGGTTGCGAGGTCCTGATCACGCCGCTGCCGCTGTACCACATCTATGCCTTCACCTTTCATTGCATGGCGATGATGTTGATCGGCAACCACAACATCCTGATCAGCAACCCGCGCGATTTGACGGCGATGGTCAAGGAACTGTCGAAGTGGAAGTTCAGTGGTTTTGTTGGGCTGAACACGCTGTTCGTGGCCCTGTGCAACAACGAAGGCTTCCGCAAGCTGGACTTCTCGGCGCTGAAAGTCACCCTGTCCGGTGGCATGGCCCTGCAACTGGCCGCGGCCGAGCGCTGGAAAGCGGTCACCGGTTGCGCCATCTGCGAAGGTTACGGCATGACCGAAACCAGCCCGGTGGCCACCGTCAATCCAATCCAGAACATCCAGATCGGCACCATCGGTATTCCGGTGCCGTCGACCCTGTGCAAAGTCATCGACGATGCCGGCGTTGAACAGCCGTTAGGCGACATCGGCGAGCTGTGTGTGAAAGGTCCGCAAGTGATGAAGGGTTACTGGCAGCGTCAGGACGCCACCGATGAAATCCTCGACAGCGAAGGCTGGTTGAAGACCGGTGACATCGCGCTGATCCAGCCTGACGGTTACATGCGCATCGTCGATCGCAAGAAAGACATGATCCTGGTCTCCGGTTTCAACGTGTACCCGAACGAACTGGAAGACGTGCTCGCGACCCTGCCGGGCGTGCTGCAATGCGCAGCCATCGGTGTGCCGGACGAGAAGTCGGGCGAGGCGATCAAGATCTTCATCGTCGCCAAACCGGGCGTGACGCTGACCAAAGAGCAAGTGATGGAGCACATGCGCGCCAACGTCACCGGCTACAAGGTTCCGCGCTCCGTGGAGTTCCGCGACGCGCTGCCGACCACCAACGTCGGTAAGATCCTGCGCCGCGAGTTACGCGACGAAGAGCTGAAGAAGCTCGGCGTCAAGAAGGTAAGCGCGTAACAAACAAAAGCCCCGCAGATGCGGGGCGTTTGTTTTTGGTCAGGATATTTTCAGCGCCTGTCAGGCCGCCTTCGCGAGCAAGCCCGCTCCCACATTTAACCGGGTTCTTCAAGAAGGAATGCGATCGAGTGTGGGAGCGGGCTTGCTCGCGAAGCTTTTTAGCTTTTGCTGTTACAGGCGGAACTGCGCGAAATTGACGTTGGTCCCCGCCGGACGCATGTCCTGGAGGTACGAGTCCTTGTCGGCGCTCAGTTCCAGGCTCAAGGCCGCTTTGCGTTTACCTTCGTTGCGCACCACCAGTCCTTCGAGCTTCTCCCGAAGGAATACCGTCGGCACTTTCAGGTGCAGCAGTTCGTCGGTATCCGGGGTGTGCATCAGCAGGTGAACCCATTCGTACTGACCAATGGCCAGGCGCGCGACCGGAATATCGAACCACCAGATGTTGCGGTTACGGTTCAATTCGGTGAAGTGGCAGTTGTTGACGCCAAGCACAGCACCGCCAAGTTCCTGGTTTCTGCGGGCAATGGCCTGCTTTTTATCGAGTTTCATAACATTCCTACGGGATTGGATCTTCAGCGCCATGGCCTGAATTCGTTGCGCATTCTCGGGGGTTGGTCGGCAAACATAAAGCCCAACCTGCACTGAACGATGAAATGTCGCCGTGAAAATAAATGAAACTCCGCGCAAACGCCTCCGGTCAACCTTGTGTAACGACTTTTCTCGTTCAATTGTTCACAGGAGAAACACCATGAGCAGCACTGGCGATAAAGCAAAAGGCTTGGCCAACGAAGCAGTCGGCAACGTCAAACAAGGCGTCGGCAAGGCAACCGGCAACGACAAAATGCGCACCGAAGGCGTGGTGCAGGAAAGGAAAGGCGAAGCCCAGCAAGCGGTTGGCAAAGCCAAAGACGCGATCAAGAAAGGCATCGACAAGGCGTGATCCGGTCTTTGATGAGCGTAAAAAACGGCCATCCGCGGATGGCCGTTTTTGTGTCAGCCTGAACTTGTACAAGGAAATTGTTTCAAACTCGCCAAGTAGGCTACTTTGATGTAGAAAACGGCCCCTGAGTCGCCACGACTTCAACCTTTTTGCGGCGAAAGGAGACGCTAATGTTTTTCCCACACATGAAAGGTCTGCGCCTGCACCGTGTCATGGTGCGCACGATCACCGAGTTCGTCGACGACGAGATGTCGACCTATGCCTCGGCGCTGGCCTATCAGATGCTGTTCTCTCTGTTCCCCTTTATTCTGTTCCTGATCGCCCTGATCGGTTTCCTGCACCTGCCGGACTTCTTCTCCTGGCTGCGCCTGCAATCGGAACTGGTCCTGCCGCCCCAGGCGCTGGAGCAGGTGAACCCGGTCATCGACCAGCTCCAGCAATCCAAGGGGGGCTTGCTGTCGATCGGTATCGTGATTGCCCTGTGGACCGCGTCCGCCGGTGTGCGGCTGATGATGAGCGCGATGAACGCCGCCTACGACGTGGTCGAAGGCCGTCCGGCGTGGAAGCGTTTCCCGCTGTCGATTTTCTACACCATCGGCATCGCCGCCATGCTACTGGTGGCCGCCGCGCTGATGGTGCTCGGGCCGCAGGTGATGGAATGGATCGCCTCGCAAGTCGGCCTTGAAGAATTCATCGTGACCCTTTGGACCATCGTGCGCTGGCCGGTGGTCGTGATTCTGTTGATGATGGCGGTGGCGCTGATTTATTACGTCATGCCCGACGTCAAACAGGAGTTTCGCTTCATCACCCCGGGCTCGGTGCTGGCGGTGGTGGTGTGGATCATCGCGTCGGTGGGTTTCGGTCTGTACGTCAAGACGTTCGCCAACTACAACGCCATGTATGGCAGTATCGGCGCGATCATCGTGCTGTTGCTGTACTTCTACATTTCCGCCGCGGTGCTGTTGCTCGGCGCGGAGATGAATGCGGTGATCGAACACATGTCGACCGAAGGCAAGGACCCTGGCGAAAAGGTCCCCGGCGAGCATGACCACGAACCCAAACAACATGTTTCGGGACTGGGTCGGGACCACTCGATCAAGCCGACCACTGACGAAGTCATCAAATGATCCGTGAAATTCTGAAAATGGGCGACGAGCGCCTGCTGCGCATCGCCCCGCCGGTGCCCGCCGAAATGTTCGACAGCCCGGAGCTGTGGCAACTGATCGACGACATGTTCCAGACCATGGAAAGCGTCGGCGGCGTTGGCCTGGCCGCGCCGCAGATCGGCGTCGACCTGCAACTGGTGATCTTCGGTTTCGAGCACAGCGAACGCTATCCGGATGCTGAAGCTGTGCCGCAGACGATTCTGATCAACCCGTTGATTACGCCGTTGAGCCCGACGCTGGAAGAGGGTTTCGAAGGCTGCTTGTCGGTGCCCGGCCTGCGTGGCGCGGTGGATCGCTATCAGCACATTCGGTACGAAGGTTTCGATCCCAAAGGGCAGCCGATTGTGCGCATCGCCGAGGGATTCCATGCGCGAGTGGTACAGCATGAATGCGATCACCTGGTCGGCCGGTTGTACCCGTCGCGCATCAGTGACTTCAGCAAGTTCGGGTTTACCGAAGTGATGTTTCCGGATCTCGATCCGAACGCAGACGATTGATTCGAAAACACCTCAAACCCCTGTGGGAGCGAGCTTGCTCCGGGCGGCGTTCCGACGATGGCGGTGTGTCAGTCGATATCAATGTTGACTGTTCTGACCCCTTCGCGAGCAAGTCGAATCGTCGCACCGCCGCTCCCACATTAGATCTTCATATGGCTTTAGAGCGTTATCTGGCCTTCCAACCCCATGGCGATCATCGGCTTGCTGCGCGCATAACGGCTCAAGCGTTCCGCCATGGAATAGGGCAGTGGCGGGTCGAAGGTAAAACCACGACGTTCATAAAACCCGCGCAAGTCCGGATGACAAAACAACCACACCGGACCTTCAAGATCCTTCAGCGCCTCGGCGATCAGCGCCGCAGCGATGCCCTGTTCACGGCAGGCCGGATCGACAAACAAACCCGTCAGCCAATGCCCGTCCGCCACCGGTCGCAAACACAGTGCGCCAATGATCTCCTCGCGCCTGGCCACCCAGAGTTGAGCGTCGCGGACCGCTTTCATCGACGATTGGTGAGCGCGATAAAACTTGTTCATCAAGGGCCATAAAGGCTCGGCGAGCAAGGTGTACTGGGTGTTGGGCATGGTCTTCGACTGTCGGTGCGCAAAGCGGGCGATTATAAAAGAACGCGCGCGCAGCGATAGGTGTATACCTGATCTCACATCCCGTATGAGTGGAGTACGTATCATGGCCAAAGGCATGGATTCAAAAAAAGCGGCAAAGAAGAAACCGGCAAAAACCGCCGATGAAAAGCGCGCGGACAAGAAGGCCAAGAAGGTGGATGTGTTCGGTCATTGATCCCGCGACAAGGGAGCCCGGCCTCGGGCTCCCGCTGCTTCTGACGAAATAACCAAATAATCTGCAAGAAAACCCTGCGTCATTGCACAGAAGGGGATTGGTCCCCGATCTGAGCAACGCCATGCCCCATTACTTCGATACCGTCCACCGTGAAGAAATCGACACCCTGCGCCAACGCCTGACTGCTCGCACCGAGTGGCCGACCTGGTTGCTGCTGATCGGCGTGTACGTCGGTTGGTTCAGCATCGTGCTCGCCAGTGGTTGGTTGGGCCTGTGGTGGAGCACATTGTTGTTGATTCCATTGGTGGTGCTCTGGTTATCGGTGCAGCACGAATTGCTTCACGGTCATCCCACCCGCTGGACATCGCTGAACAAGATCCTCGGCTACGCGCCGTTCGCCGTCTGGTATCCCTACACCCTGTATCGCGACAGCCATCTGCTGCATCACCGCGACGAAGACCTGACCCTCCCGGGTCGCGATCCGGAAAGCCGTTACCTGAGCGCCGAGCAATGGCAGGGCAGTTCACTGTTCGAACAGGGCCTGCACTGGCTGAACAAAACCGTGCTCGGACGCTTCGCCCTCGGTGCACCGCTGGCCTTGCTGGCGCTGGCCCGAGAAGAGTGCCAGCGTCTGAAAGCAGGTGAGCGGCAGGCCTGGTTGATGTGGTTGAGCCACGGCGCGTTGACCCTCCTGATGTTGCTGTTTATCGCCCGCTACAGCGTGCTGCCGGTGTGGCATTACCTGTTGCTGATCAATGTGCCGGCGCTATCGATTGCCATGATTCGCTCCTACTATGAACACCGTCCCCACGCCAAGCCCGAGCAAAGGACGGTCATCAACGAAGCCGCCTGGCCGTGGCGCTGGCTGTTCCTGAACCTCAATCTGCATTTGGTGCATCACGACTTGCCAGGGCTGCCCTGGTACGACTTGCCCCGCGCCTACCGCGCGCGTCGCGAGCAATGGCTGGCGCGCAGCGGCGGGTTTCTGGTGCAGGGTTATGGCCAGTTGTGGCGCCAGCATGGAGTGAAGGCCATCGACAGCCCCAGGCACCCGTATTACTGAGCGAACGCGTTCCCTTGTGGGAGCGGACTTGCTCGCGAAGAGGGAGTGTCAGTCGACACCAATGCTGCCTGTCCCACCGCTTTCGCGAGCAAGCCCGCTCCCACAGGGGAATTTCGTCGTATGGGAAGATTGTGATGACACAACACCTCGCTGAATTACTGATGTACGTCGCCCCCGAGCCGGTCCGCCAGGCGAACGAGCGCTGGCTGACGCGAATTATCGAGCGACTGGGTGCCACCCGCCGTCACGCCGAGGGCGTTTCGCTGATGGACCTTTGGCTGTCCCCGCACTTGCTGCTGACCCAAACCTGCGGCTACCCGCTGATGACCGCGTTGCGCGGTCGGGTCCGGGTCATTGGTCGTCCTCGCTATGAACTACCGGACGCTAACGGCGGCAACCATTGCAGCCTGTTGCTGAGTCGCGCCGATGATCCACGGCGCAGTTTGCCGGCCTTTCGCGACAGTCGTGGGGTGATCAATGGCGAAGACTCCAACAGCGGCATGAACCTGTTGCGTCACCGACTGGCGCCGCTGCATCAAGAGGGGCAGTTCTTCGCCAGTGTCGGTATCAGCGGCAGTCACCGCGAAAGCCTGCGCTGGCTGCGAGAAGAGAAGGCAGACCTAGCGGCCATCGACAGCGTGACCTTCGCCTATCTGGCGCAGCACGCCGAAGAAGAAGTGGCCGGGCTGCGGGTCATCGCGCGAAGCGCGTTCAGTCCGACCTTGCCGTATATCACCGCCGCGACTGTCACCGATGAACAGGCCGAAGAGCTGCGGCAGGTGATGAATACGACGTTGCAGGAATTGCCCGAAGTCAGGGAAATCCTCGGTCTGCAAGAGGTATTGCTGGCCGGCGATAGCGACTATCAGATTGTGCTCCACTATCAGCAAGAGGCTGAGGCGTTGGGGTTTGGGCGATTACGGTAGGCAGAATCAAAAGATCGCAGCCTCGTTTTACTCGACAGCTCCTACAAGGATATCGGCGTACACCTGTAGGAGCTGTCGAGCGAAGCGAGGCTGCGATCTTGACGATTTTGAAATAGTACTTAATGGAATATAAAAATGCTTTTTAAGTATTTTTAACGAATAAGTCTCCTTGCTAGGATCGCGTCACCGGATCACCGGACATTCAGCGACCCCTAACCCTTGGAGCCTTATGTCCGGCACCGACTTTTCCCATCGCAACGACGTGGGCGGCTTGTTTCGCGCGCATTACCCCTGGCTGTGCACAAGGTTGCGCCGGCATCTGGGCGCCAGTTCCAGCGTCGAAGACATCGCTGCCGAAACCTTTTTGCAGCTGCTCGAATCGCCGGGGCTGACCCCGATCCGCGAGCCTCGCGCCTTGCTCACCACCATTGCCCAGCGGTTGATCTATCAGCTCTGGCGTCGCCGCGATCTGGAACGCCACCACCTCGATCAGTTGCAACAGATCGATCAGCCTCAAGCGCTCTCGCCCGAAGAACGGGTGCAACTGACCCAGGCCTTGCATGGTATCGAGCGCACGCTTGAGCGCTTGCCGGGCAAGGTTCGGGCAACTTTCCTGTTATCGCGAATCGACGGTCTGACCTACCCGCAAATCGCCGCCGAACTGGGCATTTCCCAACGCTCGGTCAGCGTTTACATGACTCGTACCCAAGCCCTGTGCGCCCGGCACAGCGCCAACCAATCCTTGAATCCCCTGACCCGGAGGTCCGCATGAGATCAATCAAAACCCTGCTCGGCAGTTCACTGCTGGCCCTGAGTTTTGTGGCTACCCACGTTCCCGCAGCGGAGAAAACCGCGCCGATCCACTTCGGCGACATCACCTGGGAAAGCGGCAGCCTCATCACAGAAATCCTGCGATTGATTGTCGAGAAAGGTTACGGCTACCCGACAGATACCTTGCCGGGCAGCACCGTCAGCCTCGAAGCGGCATTGGCCAAGAACGATATTCAAGTGATCGGCGAAGAGTGGGCCGGGCGCAGTCCGGCGTGGGTCAAAGCCGCCTCGCAAGGCAAAGTGTTTGGGCTGGGTGACACGGTCAAAGGCGCCACCGAAGGCTGGTGGGTGCCGGAATACGTGATCAAGGGCGATCCCGAACGCGGCATCAAACCCCTGGCCCCGGAGCTGAAATCCGTCGCTGATCTGGCGCGTTACAAAGATGTGTTCCGCGACCCGGAAGACCCGAGCCGTGGACGCTTCCTCAACAGCCCGACCGGCTGGACCTCGGAGATCGTTAACAGGCCATCGTCGGAACGCCGCCCGGAGCAAGCTCGCTCCCACATTGGATCTTCGGCATGACATAGATCCCCTGTGGGAGCGAGCTTGCTCCGGGCGGCGTTCCGACGATGGTCTTGAGACTTACACCAACTCCGCGGCCAACGCAGCCTTCACGGCTGGCCGCTGATCAACCCGTGCCTGAAACCGCGCCAACGCCGGCCACTCATTCAAATCGATGGCAAACAGGTGCGCCCAGCGCAACACCGTAAACAAATACGCATCGGCAATGCTGAACCCGTCAGCCATCAAATAATCCTGGCGCTCCAGCGTCTGACACAACACCGCAAACCGCTTGAACAGTTTCTCCTTGATCAGCGCTTTCACCTCATCCGGGAACTGCGAACTGAACAGCCAGCCAAGCCCGCCATGAATCTCCGTCGAAATGAAATTCAGCCATTCCTGCAACCGCACTCGCTCGAACGTCCCGCTCACGGGGGCCAGGTTCGCTTCGGGTCGCAGGTCTGCCAGGTATTGGAGGATCGCCGGGCCTTCGGTCAACACGTGTTCGTTGTCCAGTTGCAGTGCCGCGACGTAGCCCTTTGGATTGATGGCGAGGAAGTCGTCGCCGTTGGCGGTTCGCTTGCTGGTGTTGTCGACGCGGATCAATTCGAACGGCAGATCGAGTTCGCGCAGCACGATATGCGGCGCCAGCGAGCAGGCGTGTGGGGCGTAATACAACTTCATCGGCAGGGCTCTGGCTGGGGATTTGCGCCAGTGTCATAGTGCGCGGCACCTTCGTAAAATTAATCTTTCAGAAAACCGCCATAAGGAAAGCTACTGCCATGATGAATCTGATGCACTGGCGAATGGTGGTGGCGGTGGCTGACACGGGCAACATTACCCGGGCGGCCGAGCGGGTCGGCATGACCCAGTCCGGTGCCAGCCAGGCCTTGGCGTTGATTGAAGAAACCCTGGGCGTTCAACTGTTCAGTCGAGAGAATCGCCAGACTTTGCCGACGGCAATCGGCCTGTCTGTGATCGAACACGCGAGAACCATGCTCGGGGCCCTGGAAAATATCCGTACCAGCGTCGATGCCACCAAAGACATTCAGCGCGGGACGATTCGCCTGGCCAGTTTCCCCATGGTGCTGGCGACTTTCCTGCCGCCGCTGCTGCGTCAGTTCAACCGGCTTTATCCCGGCATTCAGGTGGTCGCGCTGGAGGTCAGCGACGATGAAGTGGAAACGCTGCTCGGCGCCGGGCTGGTGGATGTCGGCGTAGTGTTGAACCCGTCGCCCGAGCGCAATGCCGGTCGCCTGGGACGTGATGCCTGGATGGCGGTGGTGCCTGGCGGCCATCCTTTGGCTCGCCGTTCGAATGAAGAAGGCGTCTCTCTGGCTGAGTTGGTGGAACAACCTTTTGTACTGGCCACGGGCGGTTGCTCGACCAACGCTCGCAGCCTGGCGGAGGATGCCGGGCTGCAACTGCTTGATGTGCGGGTCGAGGTCCGAGAATGGAGCAGTGCGTTCACCCTGGTGCGGGAAAACATCGGCGTGACGCTGGTGCCGGAGATGACGCTGCCGAGCCAACTTCAGGGGCTGCGCGTGGTGCCGGTGACTCCGCGTATCGATCGAGAGTTTGCTTTGGTGGCCGCTGCGAACAAGCCACCCTCGGCGGCGGTGCAGGCGTTGATGGGCATGCTCGCTGAGAAATGACGCATACCGAAGCTGAACCGATTTTGTCCTCAATACTGGCCGACTAGTGGCCTTGCTTACCTGCCTCGCCAGTCTATGCTGAATCGTAACTAACTATGTCGACCACCATGTGAAGGCCGTCATACACGTTAAAAGTGCGCGCAACCCAAGGCGCCGACTCTGAACAACACGGAGCTGTCCGGTCAATGGAATGTCTTATCAGAACGTTAGGGCTGGCCCGATTCCGGGCTATCAAGAGAAGGATGTCTTGATAAGGGCGTTGCTGCATGGACTCTCCGATTAAACATCATTGATCACCTGACCAAGTCCTTCCTGTGGAGGGATGCGTGTGCCTGTTCCTTGGAACGTAGTGGTGGAGCTGTTGAAAGACCAAAGAACTTTCATCAAACAAAAGACCGCGCTGAAGGTGATACGACTATGTTTAACCGACGTCACAAGACCGACCTGCTGGAAATCGAACGATTCAGTTGCGCGCTGACCGAGGCTAACGCGAAGTTGGCCGCAGTCAGCCGCTCGATGGCGATGATTGAGTTCACCCCCGAAGGCATCGTGCTCGATGCCAACGACAACTTTTGCAGTGCCATGGGTTACAGCGCCGAAGAAGTGCGCGGTAAGCATCACCGGATCTTTTGCGAAGAAGCGTTTTATCGAAGCGAAGCCTACGCCAAGTTGTGGCGTGACCTGGCCCGTGGCGAACCGGTGAGCGGGAACTTTTTACGCTTGAACAAGAGCGGCAAGGAGATCTGGCTCGAAGCCAGCTATATGCCGGTGTTCGGCGCTGATCGTCAGGTTCGGAGTGTGATCAAAGTCGCCACTGATATCTCAGCCAGGACCTATAAGGAACACGAAAGCGAGAGCATGCTCGCGGCGATCGGTCGTTCCATGGCCGTGATCGAATTCACTCCGGATGGCAAGGTCATCACGGCCAACGACAACTTCTTGAAGACGATGCATTACTCGCTCAACGAAGTGGTTGGCCAGCACCACAGCCTGTTTTGTCATCGCGCCGAAGCCGAATCTCAGGCCTACAAAGCGTTCTGGGCCTCGCTCAATCGCGGCGAATATCACTCGCACCGTTTCGAGCGCAAAGATAAGCACGGTCATACGGTTTTCCTGGAGGCCTCCTACAACCCGCTGTTCGACACCAAGGGGCGGTTGTACAAAGTGGTCAAGTTCGCCAGCGACATCACCCAGCAAGTCACCACCCTGCAAACCGCTGCGGAATCGGCCCACAGCACCTCGGTACAAAACGACGCCTGCGCGCAGAAAGGTTCCCAGGTGGTTCAGCAAACCGTGCAGATCATTCAGGACATTTCCAAAGACTTGAACGAAGCGGCGCTGAGCATTGATGCCGTCAGCAAACAGTCCGACATCATCGGCACCATCGTTCAGACCATTCGCGGTATTGCCGATCAGACCAACCTGCTGGCGCTCAACGCCGCGATCGAAGCGGCCCGGGCCGGGGAACACGGGCGCGGGTTCGCGGTAGTCGCCGATGAAGTTCGCAGCCTTGCGGCACGAACGAGCCAGGCAACGCTGGAGATCGTTGAAGTGGTGCGCAAGAACCACGATTTGTCATTGAGTGCGGTGTCGAGCATGCAGTCTAGTTTGAGTCGAACCGGATTAGGCGTGGAACTGGCGAACGAGGCGGGGGAGGTGATTCTGGAGATACAGCAAGGATCGCGGCATGTGGTGGATGCGATCAGTCAGTTCAACTCGACCTTGCAGATAAGTTGATAGCGGCACATTGAAAAGGGTCCCTCGAAGGGTAATGTCGATCAGTTAAGCCAAAACGCGATCCGTAGCAGCTGGCGAAGCCTGCGTTCGGCTGCGCAGCAGTCGTGAAATCAGACGATGCGGTGTTTCAGGAAGACCGCAAACTCAGGTTTTACGACTGCTACGCAGCCGAACGCAGGCTTCGCCAGCTGCTACGGATTGTGTCGTTCCTTAACTGACTGGCATTGCCCTCGAAGGGACCCTCTTTTATTGATTTCCGCACTTTTAAAGCGAAGCGAGGAACTTGTCGACCACCTGGCTGCTGCCTTTTTCGCTGCTGCTGTTTTCCTTCTCGGCCTGCGCCAGTTTGATCTTGTCTTGCATGCGCTCGGCAATCTCTTTACCGATCGCCAGTTGTTTTTCCGGTGGCATGGTTTTCAAGTCATCTTCCGTCAACCCCATCTCTTGCAAAATACTGTCGCGCAACCGCTGCTCCGGTGTTTTGCTCATGTACTCCTTGAAGGCGTCCGTGGCTGTTTCAACATCGGCGGGTAGGTGGGCGGACGAGGCTTGCAGTCCCACGCGGGTTTTGGCGAACGCTTCATCGACGTTATCGCTGATCCGGGTTGCTTCGCTGACTTGTTGGGTAGCGATTTGGGTGGCTGAGTCCTGGACCTGCTTAGTGGTCTGCGCGGTTTGCGCTTGCACATTGTGTTGCAGGGCTTGTGTCATGGCGGCTTGTAGGCCGCCCTGAAGTCCGGCGGCGGCGTCCGAGATCGGTTCGTCGCCGGGGCGCTTGGGGAGGGGCGTCACCAGGTTTTGTTTTGCACTGACCAACATGATGAATAGACCTTGTAGGTATTTGCGGTGCAGTACTTTCGGCAAATACTGTGCCTAATTAAAAACACTAACAAAATCAATTGATTGTTGTTTTACGGCTCAAGGGTGACCGAGGGGTTGAGGTCAACCTTTGCCGCCGGGCGGCTGAGGTCGACCGCTTGCTGCACCAGCCACTACGAATGTTTATTTTTTAGCGATTTGTAGCGCGGGAACCGCTCAAGGCAGGCCGTTGCAGCCGTGTTTCAGGAATCCCGGGCGTTGTGCCAACCGTTGGAAATACTCGTCGATGGCCGGGTAGTCGGGGCGCTCCATCGGTGTCATCAGCCAGCGGTTGACCGACAGACCGATGACGATGTCCGCCAGCGTGAAGTGTGGCCCGGCGACATACGCTTTGGTGGCCGCGAGCTGATGCTCGAGGATGCCCATTTTCTGATTCCAGCCGTGTACACCGGCGGCGATGTGATGCGGGTCCTGGAACTCTGGATCTTTGCGTACCAACGCCGTGAACGCAAAGCTCCAGGAGGCATTGAGTTCAGTCGCTTGCCAATCCATCCACTGCTCCACCCGAGCGCGGGCCGCCGATTCGTGGGGTAGCAGATCGGTGTTGTGGTGTTTGCCGGCCAGATAGCGGCAGATGGTGTTGGACTCCCACAGCACGCCGGCCTCATCGATGATCACCGGCACCAGTGCGTTGGGATTGAGCCTGAGAAACTCCGGCGTGTGGGTCGAGGCATAACCGCCGCCCCAGTCTTCACGTTCGTAGGCAACACCCAGTTCCTCACAGGTCCACAGGACTTTTCTGACGTTAATGGACGAGGCTTTACCCAGAATCTTCAGTGCATGTTCCATTGAGCTACTCCGTTAGCGATTCGACGCTTCAGGAATCTAACAGACATTCAGCGTTTTCAAACCGGATCCGGCAGCGCCGAAATTGGCAAACCAAACGTGCGATCAAACAACCAGTTGAAGGCGAAGGTGTAGCACGGGATGAAAATGATCAGCGCCGCGTCCAGCAGGAAGGCTTGCACCAGGCTGATGTTCATCCACCAGGCGATCAACGGGATGAGGAACACTATCAAGGTTAGTTGAAAACCCACGGCATGGGCGATGCGCCGTTTAACGGTGCGGGTTCGCGAAGGCTGACGGCTTTCCCAGCGTTCGAACAGCGTGGTGTAGATGAAATTCCAGGTCACCGCAATGGTGGTGATGATCACGGCCAACGGGCCAGTGCTGCCGGGAGAGGTGCCGGACAACAACGCCAGGCCCAGGGCCGAGAAGGTCATGCCGATGACCTCGTAAAGCGACACGTAGATCAGTTTTCGTTTAACGCCTTGCATGGGAATTTGCCTCTTTCTGCGAACTTGAAGCCAGGAGCACTGGCGAAGGCGGCGAAAGATAGCTTCAATAGGGCTGACAGAAAAAGTCGGAAGCTTTCAGTTTTATTGATAGGACGAGGAATGAATTTCAACAGCGACAGCATCGAGTTGTTCCTCGCGGTGATCGAGCGCGGCTCGTTTTCCGCTGCCGCCCGGGCACTGGGTAAAGTGCCGTCGGCGGTGAGCATGGGCATCGCCAACCTGGAAGCCGAGCTCGGTTATCCACTGTTCGATCGCAGCCATCGCGAACCGGTGCCGACGGCGATGGCCAGCGCATTGGTGCCGCATGCGCGACTGATTGCCGAGCAGCTCAAACAGCTGCAAGTGCATGCGGTCGAGTTGTCGCTGGGGCTGGAAAGCAAGTTGTCTATCGGGGTGGTGGCGGACATCGACAGGGGGCGCGTGATGGCGGCGATCAAGGTCATCGCCGAGCGTCATCCGCTACTGGACATCGAAGTGCTCAGCGCACCGCAGGATGATGTGCTGGCGATGCTCCACAGCGGCCGGGTCAGCGTTTGCCTGGCGTTCGCCGGGCTGAGCATGAACGTGCTGGAGCGGTTCCAGTTCGTTGGCACCGAACGGATGATCGCTACGCTGGCGGCGGACAATCCGCTGTTTCAGGGTAAGGATTTGTTCCTGGAAGACTTGGTCCACGTACGGCAAATCATCGTCGCCGGCCGCGACCTGCCGATCAGCGAAACCCGGCCACTGGTGGCCGAGTCTTACTGGCGCACCGACACCTTGGCCATGGCGCTGGAAATGGTCGAAGCCGGATTGGGTTGGGGCAATTTTCCGCTGTCGGTGGTCCAGCCGATGCTTGATGCCGGAAGGCTCAAGCGTCTGAGTTTCCGCAACATTGAGAACGGGTTGGTGCTGCCGGTGCATGCGGTGTGGCTCAAGAGCCAGCCATTGCAGAAAGGGGCGTTGGCGTTTGTGGAATTGATGGGGCGTTGATCCAGTGTAGGAGCAAGCTCGCTCCCACAGTGGCTACGTACTCTCGCGCACCTTCAACTCAAACCCCATGTCCTGCACTGGTTTGGCCACCGTGTTGCCGGCCATCAACGTCAACATCTGCTCCGCTGCGCGCCGGCCGATGGCTTCTCGCGGGGTGCTGATGCTGCTCAGACGCGGGACCATGTGCGCCGAGGCCGGCAGGTCGTTGAAGCCGAGGATCGCCACTTGTTCGGGGATCTTGATCCCGCAGCGCATGGCTTCGAGCAGTGCGCCCTGGGCCAGGTCGTCGTTACCGAAGAAGATCGCGTCGACATCGGGATGAGTGGCGATCAGTTGCAGGAACAGTTCGCCACCAAGGCCGACGGAGGAAGAGCGAGGTGTCAGCACTTCCAGGTCCGGGTCATACAAACCGGCCTTTTGCAGGGCTTTGCGGAAACCTTCGCCGCGCAGCAACGTGCGTTGATCCAGTTGCGCGCCAATGTAGGCCAGACGCTTACGACCGCGGGACAGCAAATGCCCGGCCGCTGTCTCGCCGGCAGCGAGTTGCGAAAAGCCCACGCAATTGAGCCCGGCGGCGCTGTCCAGTTCCATCATGTACACGCAGGGAATGTTGCTGGCCTCGATCATCCGGCGCGAGCTTTCGGTGCGGTCGAAACCGGTCAGCAGCAAACCGCGAGGCTGATACGCCATGTAATTGCGCAGCAGGTTTTCTTCTTCGTCACGTGAGTAGTGGAAGTTCCCGATCAGCACTTCGAAGCCTTTGGGGCGTAAAACCTGATGAATGGCTTCCAGCGTGTCGATGAACAATAAGTTGGACAGTGACGGCACCAATACCACCACCGAATGGCTCTGGGCCGAGGCTAGCGCGCGGGCGGCAGGGTTGACCACGTAGTTGAGTTCAAGCGCCGCTTTCTGGACTTTTTCCACCAGTTCGGTGGCCACCGTGCTAACCCCGCGCAGGGCGCGAGAGGCGGTGATCGGGCTGACACCGGCCAGGCGTGCGACTTCGTTCAAAGTGGGGCGGCCAGTGGTGCGCGTATTTTTATCGTTTTTAGAGGAGATCATCGGACGGCTTGCCAAACAAAATTCGAGGCACTAAGGTAGCGCTGTCTCGACGCAGCTGCAAATGCGTGAGCGGGGTTTGCCTGATCCCCGTTTTTTGGCGTTGAGAACGAACATGCTGCAACCCACAAAAATGACAAGAAGGCGTCGGCAACTTCTGCTTTTGATTGGGGTGTCCTGTCTCATAAATACTGTTCATTTTTGACGGTGTCTGTTGCTGTCATGCTGCGTTACCGCTCCTCGCCATAGCCAGCTATGACTCGTCGCGGTGCCTTGCCTGACAACAACAGCCACTCGTCAAAAAGGAACGTATTTATGAGACAGGACACTAATGTCCTAACTGTCAAAGGTAGCGCTGTCTGCGCGCTGAGGTGTTACATGAATCATCCCATCACCGCCCTGGTCATCATGGGCGTTGCCGGTTGCGGCAAGACTTGCGTCAGCGAGGCCTTGTGCCAACTCAGCGGCGCGACCGCCATTGAAGGCGACACTTTCCACCCTGCCGCCAATATCGAAAAGATGAGCGCAGGTATCCCCCTGAACGACGACGACCGCGCCGGCTGGCTCGACAGCCTGTGCGATGAATTGCGCCGCATCGACGCCAAGGGCGAACGCCCGGTGCTCACCTGCTCGGCCCTCAAACTCATTTACCGTGAACGTCTGCGCAGCGCCTTGCCGGGCCTGGGCTTCGTGTTCCTTGAGCTGACCCCTGAAGTTGCCGCTGATCGTGTCTCTCATCGGCCGGGCCACTTCATGCCATCGACGTTGATCGACAGCCAGTTCGCCACCCTTGAATCGCCTGTTGGTGAGCCCCTGACCCTGGCTCTGGACACGTCTAACCACAGCGTCGACCAATTGGCGAAGCAAGCTCATGACTGGTGGCAGGCTCATGGCCTGAAACACGCCGTATGAGTTTTGCCCGAAGAGATAGCGCTGTCCTGATGGCTTGCGAATTACCCGCTTTAACAACAACAACAACCAGGAGACACCCCTAATGTTTGGCATGTCCCACGAGACGTTCCTGCTGCTCGATGCAGTGGTCACGGTGATCGGGCTTATTGTCCTGATTACCAAATTCAAGCTGCATCCCTTCATTGCTCTGATTATTGCCGCCGCGTTTCTCGGGCTGACCTCCGGCATGCCGATCGGCACCATCATCAAGGCGTTCCAGGACGGCTTCGGTGGGGTGCTCGGTTTCGTCGGGATCATCCTCGCGCTGGGCACGATGCTCGGCAAAATGATGGCCGAGTCGGGCGGGGCGGATCAGATTGCCCAAACCCTGATTCGCGCGTTCGGCAAGGACAAGGTGCAGTGGGCGATGATGTTCGCCGCGTTCCTGGTCGGCATTCCGCTGTTTTTCGAAATCGGCTTCGTGCTGCTGATCCCGCTGGTGTTCATCGTCGCCCGGCGTACCGGCGTGTCGATCATCAAGATCGGTATCCCGCTGCTGGCCGGTCTGTCCGCCGTGCACGGTCTGGTTCCGCCGCACCCGGGTCCGTTGCTGGCCATCGGCGTGTTTGGTGCCGACATCGGTAAAACCATTCTGTACGGACTGATCGTTGCGCTGCCGACGGCCATCATCGCCGGCCCGATCTACGGCACGTTCATTGCCAAGTACATTCCGGGTCATCCTAACCAGGAACTGGTCGATCAACTGGCGCGCGAGCCAGAGGCAGCTGAGCTGCCGAGCTTCAGCATCACCCTGATCACCGTGCTGCTGCCAGTGTTCCTGATGTTGCTCAAGACCTTTGCCGACGTGGTGCTGCCGGAAGGCAATTTCTTCCGCTCGTTCATGGACCTGATCGGTCACCCGATTTCGGCGCTGCTGCTGGCGTTGCTGCTGTCGCTGTACACCTTCGGGCACCGTCAGGGCATGGGCTCCAGCAAAATTCTCAAGTTGCTCGACGCGAGCCTTGCGCCGACCGCCGCGATCATTCTGATCATCGGTGCCGGTGGTGGCTTCAAGCAGATGCTGGTGACCAGCGGCGTGGGTGACGTGATCGGCCACATGGCGGTGAACGCACAGATCTCGCCGATCCTGCTGGCCTGGCTGGTAGCAGCGGTGATCCGTATCGCGACCGGTTCGGCAACCGTAGCCACCATTACCGGCGCGGGCATCGTGGTGCCGGTGGTGGGGATGATTCCAGGTGTGAACCGTGAGCTGCTGGTACTGGCGACCGGTGCCGGTTCGTTGATCCTGTCTCACGTGAACGATGCGGGTTTCTGGCTGGTGAAGCAGTACTTCAACATGACCGTGGCGGAAACCTTCAAGACCTGGACCGCGATGGAAACCATCCTGTCCGTGGTGGGCCTGGGCTTCATCCTGCTGTTGTCGCTGTTCGTTTAACCACACCGCAAAACCAAATGTGGGAGCGGGCTTGCTCGCGAAGGGGCCGTGTCAGACAACATCAATGTTGACTGACACACCGCATTCGCGAGCAAGCCCGCTCCCACAGTGTTATGTGCAGGGCGTCAAGATTTGCTAATTAGCCCATCCGCCCGGAACATCCCGCGAATCCCGCGTATGGCCTGACGAATCCGGTCCTGGTTTTCGATCAGCGCGAAGCGCACGTGATCATCCCCATACTCACCAAACCCTACGCCTGGCGAGACGCAAACCTTGGCCTCGGCCAGCAGTTTCTTGGCGAACTCCAGCGAGCCCAAGTGCGCATAAGCCTCGGGAATCTTCGCCCAGACATACATCGACGCTTTCGGATTCTCGACCATCCAGCCCAGTTCATGCAGGCCTTTGACCAGCACGTTGCGACGCTGCCGGTACTGCTCGGCGATGTCTTTGACGCACTGCTGATCGCCTTCCAGCGCCGCAATCGCCGCGACCTGCAGCGGGGTGAACGTGCCGTAGTCGTGATAACTCTTGATCCGCGCCAGGGCATTGACCAGTTCGGCATTGCCGACCATGAAACCGATGCGCCAGCCCGCCATGTTGTAGCTCTTGGACAGGGTGAAAAACTCCACCGCTATGTCCTTGGCGCCCGGCACTTGCATGATCGACGGGGCTTTCCAGCCGTCGTAGACGATGTCGGCGTAGGCCAGGTCGTGCACCACCAAAACGTCGTACTGCTTGGCGAGGGCGATCACCCGCTCGAAGAAATCCAGCTCCACGCATTGGGCGGTGGGGTTGGACGGGAAGCCGAGGATCATCATTTTCGGTTTCGGAATCGAGCCACGAATGGCGCTTTCCAGTTCGGCGAAGAAGTCCACGCCCGGAATCAACGGCACCGAGCGCACCTGGGCGCCGGCAATCACCGCGCCGTAGATGTGAATCGGGTAGCTCGGGTTCGGCACCAGAACGGTGTCGCCCTGGTCGAGGGTGGCCAGCATCAAATGTGCCAGGCCTTCCTTGGAACCGATGGTGACGATGGCTTCGCTTTCCGGGTCGATGTCGACCTCGTAGCGATCCTTGTACCAATTGGAAATCGCCCGGCGCAGACGCGGAATGCCCTTGGACGTCGAGTAACCGTGGGTGTCTTCGCGCTGGGCGACGGTGACGAGTTTTTCGACGATGTGCGGCGGTGTCGGGCCGTCGGGGTTGCCCATGCTGAAGTCGATGATGTCTTCGCCACGACGACGGGCGGCCATCTTCAGCTCGGCAGTGATGTTGAATACGTAAGGGGGGAGTCGATCTATGCGCGCAAAGCGGCGCGGCGAACCTGGGTTAGCCATTGTTGCCTCGGATAACGTGAGCGCCCGGAACCGTCCGAGCGACGCTGGTCACTGCGGTGACCTGTGGCGGAATGTAAGGGCTGATGTGGCAAACTGTCCAGCGACTATGTAAACAAATTTGTCCGAAGGAAATCGGTTGATGGAATTTACCAGTGGCTTCTTGCTGAGCCTTTCGCTGTGCCTGGACATCGGCGTGGCCAACATCGCGATGATCACGTTGGCGATGCAGCGTGGCTATTTTCAAGGCTTTGCGCTGGGTTTGGGGACGTGTGTCGGCGACCTGATCTACGCCGTGCTGGCCTTGGCCGGGATGACCGTTTTGCTGCAATACGAAAGCGTGCGCTGGGTGCTGTGGATCGGAGGTTCGGCGCTGTTGTTGTACTTCGCGGCAAAGATGATCTATTCGGCGATTCACCATGAGGCGGTACTGGCGCAGGCCGAAGACGTGGGGCAGAACTCCCATCGGCGCGAGTTTTTCCGCGGGATCTTCCTCGCCATGTCGTCTCCCAGCGCCATTCTCTGGTTCGCGGCGGTGGGCGGCACATTGATCGCTCGTTCCGGTGGCGGTGGCGCCCTTAGTTCGGCGCTGTTTCTCGGCGGATTTCTCTGCGCCGGGGTGCTCTGGTGCGTCGCTTTGTGCTTCGCCGCGAGTCACGGCGGCAAGTTGCTGGGCGACAAACTGCTGCGTTACTCCTACATGGTATCGGCGGCGATCTTCTGCTATTTCGCGGTCTACGTGATCCTATCGGGGTATAACGAGTTCGTCGGCGCAGGTGCCGTCGAGCAGTTGCACGCACTGTAACTGGGCGAATTCGGTTTGGGTTCTATACTCCCAGCCGAACCCACTTTTTTGTTCCAGGAGTTGAGTCATGGATGAGCAAACAGGCGTCGAAACGGCCAAGCCACGCTTCGAGCACGGGCACTTCCTGCTCATTGCAGGGCTTGGCGGCCGATTTACCACGGATACGACCAGTGGCATACCCGATCTCTGGGAGAAATTCATTCCCGAGATTGGCAAAATTCCCGGTCAAAAAAGCGAAGTGACCTACGGCATCTGTTGCAATCCGGATGGCAAGGGCGGATTTGAATACATTGCCGGCGTCGAAATCGACAAACTCGACGACCTGCCGGATAAATACCGTTGGGTCGAGGTCCAGCCTCAGCACTATGCCGTGTTCGAGCACAAGGGCTCTCTGGATATGTTGCCCCAGACGTTTCAGTACATCTGGAAAACCTGGCTGCCGCAGTCCGGTTATCAGGCGGCGGACGCCCCGGAGTTCGAACGCTACAGCGAAGACTTCAACCCGAAGCTCAATACCGGCGTGCTGGAAATCTGGCTGCCGCTCAAGCCTTGACTCCATCAGGAGGCGGACTTGGCGTCCGCCTCCTGCTCGTTACTTGCATTGCTTCATCCGTCGCGCCCGCAACAGGTCAATCGACAACGTGATGAAGCCAAATGTGCTGATGCCCAACAGCATAAGAAGTCCGATCTGAACGCTGCTCATGGTGTGTTCCCCCTATTGATGGCCAGAGACAGGGCACATCAATAATCCGCACCGACGAGCAATGACAGCGCTTATACGCAGGCTTTACGGCACCTGCGATGATCGATATGAACACCTTATTAATTTATGATCCCCAGCCTTCCTCTCGCTGATTTCGAGCTGCCATGAACACCGTCATCCGCCACGTCACACCTGCTGATCTGGACCGCTGCTACGCCATTGAAACCGTTGCCTACGAAGGCGACGAAGCCGCGACCCGCGAGAAAATCGCCACCCGCATCGCCACCTGGCCCGAAGGTTTCATCGTGGCCGAAGTCGATGGCGTTGTAGCCGGTTTCATCAATTCCGGTGCGGCGTTTCAGGTCGAGATGTCGGACGAGGCGTTCAAGGAACTGATCGGCCACGACCCGGCCGGCCCGCACGTGGTCATCATGTCGGTGGTGGTGCACCCGAATTATCAGGGGCAGGGCCTGGCGAAACGGTTGATGGGCGAATTCATCGAGCGGATGCGCGCGTTGGGCAAGACCAACATCCATCTGATGTGCAAGGAGCGGCATATTCCGCTGTATGCCGGGTTTGGCTTTGCCTACATCAAGCCTTCAGCGTCTGACCATGGCGGGATGGCTTGGCATGAGATGGTGTTGGAGTTGGGAAAAGAGCAAATGAGTTCTTGAGATAAGTTTTTTAATAGCCTAAATTCAGACCTTGTTGCATTGGCCATCCTGTTTGGGTGGTGAGCAGAGGAATGAATGATGCGAGTTGAAACTATCAGTTTTGTTAAAAAGAATGCGGCAGCGCTGGATCTTTCCGAGCCGATGCTCGTCACTCAGAATGGCGTTCCGGCTTATGTGATCGAGTCCTACGAGGAGCGTAAGCGGCGAGATGAGGCCATCGCGCTGATCAAACTTCTTTCGTTCTCCTCTCGCGACAAAGAGCAGGGAAAACTGATTTCTGGCGACACTTTGCTGGCCAGACTGGCGCAGCGGCGCCAATTGCAGCAAGACGATAACGATGCCTGAGGTCTTCAGGGTAGAGTTTGCGACCGCTGCGGAGCATGGGGTTATTTCGCTGGAGCACTATCTCACGCAGCAATGCGGTCGCAAAAAAGCGGCAGAGATGGTCGATCAACTGGTAATGCAGATCGTTACGGCGTTTAGCAGTCAGGCCCATGTTTACGGTATTTGCCAGGAAGCGGCGTCGCTTGGGGTGACTCATTTTCGTGAGTACTTGCCCATGGGGCAGCGGGTTTTGTATGAGGTGTTCCCGAGTGAAAACCTTGTAGTGGTCGCGTTGGTTATCGGTCAGCGTCAAAGTATCGAGAAGCAGTTGCTCGATTACTGCCTTCTCCTCTAACAGCTAGTCAAATCTCAAAAGGGTTGCCTCAAGGCAACCCCTTTTCGTGTTCGATCAGTAAAGGCTGTCCCGCACCCTGACCGGCGCTTCCCGGTCATATGTCTCGGCATCGAACTGCCCATCGTTCAACCGCTTGTGAAACGCGCCCGCCGTCGGCAGCGCCGAGCGCTCCAGATGTTTCTCAGGGTTCCACAAGTCTGAGCGCACAATCGCTTTTGAACAGTGAAAAAAAGCTGCTTCCACCGTCACCAGCATCACCGTGCGCGCCGGTTTGCCATTGACCGCAAAGCTCTCCAGCAACGCGGGCTCGGCACTGATCTGTGCCGTGCCGTTAACCCGCAACGTTTCGCCAATCCCGGGAATGATGAACAACAGCGACACCCGCGAATCGAGCACGACGTTACGCAGCGTGTCGATGCGGTTGTTGCCCGGCCGGTCCGGGATCGCCAGGGTGCACTCATCAATGATCCGCACGAAACCCGGCGTGTCGCCCCGCGGCGAACCGTCCATCCCGTCAGGCCCCACCGAGCTGACAATCACCAGCGGCGAGGCGCGGACCATCGCCTGATAGTCCTCGTTCAAAAAGGCGATCTGCTTGCGCACGGCGCGGTCGTGGGGTTGGCCGTAGAGGGCTTCCAGTTCTTCGATGCTGTTGAGCATGACCACCTCAGAAAATCAGACCCATGCGCCGTTCGTAACCGATCCGGCCCCTGTAGGCTTCGCCGCTGTCGACCCAGCCGAATTTTGCGTAAAGCGCGATGGCCGATGCGTTATCCGCATCCACCGACAACTCCAGCCCCTTTATTTCCGGAAACGCCTGACGCGCAACGTCGGGCAGGGCTTGCAGACAGGCCTTGCCATAGCCTTTGCCCTGAGCCCGATGATCGACTTGCAGTGCGTGAAGGGTGGCGCTGTGTTCATCGGCCCACGCCGGCAATACGGGCGGGCGTTTGAGCAGCAGAAAGGCCACGGGAACATCCTCGACCAGTAGCGCAAATCCTTTGACGCCGGGGCCGGGTTTGGACAGCAAGGTGTGCAACGCACCGTGAATGTCGCCGGAGAACCTGATTTGTTCTTTGTGAACTTCAATGGCCTCGACCTGGTGGCGCTGGAGAGTGTTCAGGCTGTCGTAAGGCACGAGTCGGGCTGTCACTGGAGTGTCCTTTTTCCAACATAAATGTGTTTCGAATTCTAACGAGTTTGCGTTCCTGGACTATTTTTATTTCCGCTGTCGATTTGGCTTTTCGCCAGACGACTAAAGGTGTCTTCACAACAAAAACCACGGAGAACCACCATGAACGCTACCCACGAAATCCAGACCCTGATCGACACCTATCGTCAGGCGGTCATCGCCAAGGATGTCGAGAAACTCATGCCCCTGTATGCCGAGGACATCGTCTCCTACGATGCGGTGAAGGCCCTGCAATTTCGCGGCAAGGCGGCCTACCGCGCGCATTGGCAGGAATGCATGGAAATGTGCCAGGGCGCGCACAAGTTTGATTTCGACCATATGAACATCGTGGCGGACGAGCACATCGCCTTCGCCCATTGGCTGGCCCATTGCGGCGGCACTAACGAGAAGGGCGAGACCCAGGCCTGCTGGATGCGCGTGACCGCCTGCTATCGGCGCGACGATGGGCAATGGCGCATCGTCCACGAACACTGGTCGGCCCCGTTCGACATGATGAGCGGCACGGTGCTGTTCAACCTGGAACCCTGAGCGTCAGGCCGATTCGTCGGGAATGTCGCGAAAGCGTCAATCTGCAGCCATAGTTGATCCGTTCGATTCAGGAGAGTCCCATGAAGTATTTATGCCTGGTCTACAGCAACGAGCACGAGTTGCACTCGCTGCCCGAAAGCCCGAATGACGCTGAATGCATGGCTTACGCCGAGGCGATCCAGGGCAGCGGCCGAATGGTCGCCGCCGAGGCGCTGGAATCGGTGCAGACCGCGACCACGGTGCGGATGCGCAACGGGAAGATGTCGATCACCGACGGCCCGTTCGCCGAAACCAAGGAGCAATTGGCCGGCTTTTACCTGATCGATGCCAAAGACCTCAATGAAGCCATCCAGGTCGCCGGCAACATCCCGGCGGCCCGGGTCGGCTGTGTCGAGGTGCGTCCCGTTCGTCAGTTGAATCCCGGCGCCTGATGTCGGCCGAGTCGGTACGGGCGCAGGTCGAGCAGGTTTACCGCGAAGACTCGCGGCGGATTCTGGCGACCCTGATCCGTTTGCTCGGAGATTTCGACCTCGCCGAAGAGGCCTTGCACGAGGCGTTTTTCGTCGCGGTCGAACGCTGGCAGCGTGACGGTGTGCCGGACAATCCGCGTACCTGGCTTGTGTCCACGGGGCGTTTCAAGGCCATTGATGTATTGCGTCGGCGCGCACGTTTTATCGCGTCGCAACCGATGTTGATCGCTCAACTGGAGGCGCTGGAGCAGGCCGACTGGAGTGACGAAGACGTGGAAGACGATCGCCTGCGCCTGATCTTCACCTGTTGTCACCCGGCACTCGCGGCTGACGCCCAGGTGCCGTTGACGCTGCGCGAAGTCTGCGACCTGACCACGGAAGAAATCGCCCGGGCCTTTCTGTCGGCGCCAGCGACCATCGCCCAGCGCATCGTGCGGGCCAAGGCCAAAATCCGTGACGCAAAAATTCCTTATCAAGTGCCGACCCTGGCGGAATTGCCCGAGCGCCTGGACAGCGTGCTGCGGGTGATTTACCTGGTGTTCAACGAAGGCTATTCCGCGTCCATGGGCGCGGAACTGACCCGTGAGGATTTGACCCGCGAGGCGATTCGGCTCGGTCGTCTGTTGATGGAACTGCTGCCCGAACCCGAGGTGATGGGGCTGCTGGCGCTGATGCTGTTGCACGAGTCCCGACGCCCGGCCCGGACGTCAGCGAGCGGGGAGTTGATCGTGCTGGATGAGCAGGACCGTTCGTTGTGGGACGTCGAGATGATCGAAGAGGGTTGCGCGTTGGTAGAGCGGGCGCTGACGACTCGGCAATTCGGGCCTTATTGCTTGCAAGCGGCGATTGCGGCGTCGCATGCCGAAGCGCCCACGGCGGCGGAAACGGACTGGCTGGAGATTGTGGGTCTGTATGACGTGCTGTTGCGGGCGGCGCCTTCGCCAGTGATCGAATTGAACCGTGCGGCGGCGATCTCCAAACGGGATGGGCCGTTGGCGGGGCTGACGTTGGTTGAAGGGATTCTGGCGCGGGGTGATTTGCTGGATTACCACTTGGCGCACGCGGCCCGGGCGGAGTTTTATCGGCAGCTGGGACGGGTTGAGGAGGCGCGGGCGGCTTATGAGCGGGCGTTGGAGTTGACGCAGCAGGTGCCGGAACGGCGGTTTATCGAGGCCCGGATCAAGGCATTAAAATAAGGTGAATTTGCTGGCCCCATCGTCGGAACGCCGCCCGGAGCAAGCTCGCTCCCACAGGTTTAGCGCAAATCCTGTGGGAGCGGGCTTGCTCGCGAATGGCAGCACCGCTATTCCAACATCTTGCCAAGCAACCAACTCCCCGCCGGCCCTGGCGGATGCAGCCGCGACCACAGCGCATCGACGAACACCGGTTTTGGCCAGCCGCGTACGTCCAGTTCCTGCAACGTCCCTGGCCCAAATCGCTCCACCAGCCACCGGGGCAACGGCGCCCAGCCGAATCCGCCCTGAGCCATTTCCAGCAGCATCAGATAACTCGGCGCCGACCAGACGCGCCCCTTCGCACGGCTTTCATACGGATTGACGATCGTCGCCAGACGCAACTCCCGGTGTTGTTGCAACACGTCTTGATCGATGTGGCTCAGCGCCGCCAATGGATGCTCGCGGGACACGAACAGGGCAATTTCGGCACGTTCTTCCATGGTCGAACTGACCAGGTCCGGCGGGTAACTGTCCTGTTTTTCGGCGAAGGCCACATGCGCCCGACCCCGTTGCACCAAAGCCACCAGGTCATCGCACTCGGCGATCAGGCATTCAAGTTCCAGGTCCGGATAGCGCTGCTCGAAAGCACTGAGCGCCGCTTCGAATCGGTCGGACTGATACGTGTCGGAAATCGCCACGGTCAGCTTCGGTTCGACCCCTTGGGACAATTGGCTGGCGGTCATTTCCAGTCGGCTGGTGGCGGCCAGGATTTCCTCGGCCCGTTGCAGCATCACGTGCCCGGCCGGGGTCAGGCTCGGTTTACGGCTGCTGCGGTCGAACAGTGTCAGGTTCAAGTCGATTTCAAGGCTGGCCACGGCGGCGCTGATGGTCGACTGACTGCGGCCCAGTTTGCGCGCCGCGGCGGAAAACGAACCTTGAGTCGCTGCCTGGACGAAGGCCTGCAACACTTCTTGAGAGGCCATGAACTATCACCTTGATCGATGGTAATTGGTTATGAAGTATCGGTGTGAAGAAGGATCATGGCAACCACAGTCACTCAGAGGAGTCTGGCCATGAGCGCCAACAAATCCATCACTGAACGTATTTTCCAGGCCATCGGTTTCGAATTGCTGGCCATTTTGATCTGTACGCCGCTGCTGGCGTGGATCATGGACAAACCGATGCTCGAGATGGGCGTTGTCACTCTTGTTATCGCCGCCCTTGCTCTGGCCTGGAACGTGGTCTTCAACGGCCTGTTCGACCGCGTGCTCAAACGCTTCGCCATCGTGCACAACGCTTGGGTACGCGTTGTCCATGCGCTGCTGTTTGAAGGTGGTCTGGTAGCGGTCGGTGTGCCACTGATCGCCTGGTGGCTGAAGGTCAGCCTGTGGCAAGCGTTCGTGCTGGATATCGGCGTGTTGCTGTTTTTCCTGCCGTACACCTACGTCTACCACTGGGTCTATGACGTCGTGCGCGAGCGGGTGGTGATGCGCCAGGCTGTCTCGGGATAAAAGCAAAAGATCGCAGTCTCGTTTCACTCGAAAGCTCCTACATTGGAATGCGATCCCTGTAGGAGCTGTCGAGTGAAACGAGGCTGCGATCTTTTGATATTGATGGCGTTTACAAAAACATCCCGCCCGACGCCTCTACGCGCTGGCCGTTGATCCACTGACTGCCCGGCGCCAGCAGCAATGCAATCGCAGCACCGATGTCGTCCGGCTGACCAACGCGCCCCAACGCGGTATTGCCGGCGACATAGCTGTTCACGTCGCTGTTATCACGCACCGTGCCGCCGCCGAAATCGGTTTCGATCGCGCCAGGCGCCAGGGTGTTCACGGATATACCGCGGGCACCGAGTTCTTTCGCCTGATAACGCGTCAGCACTTCCATCGCGCCTTTCATCGCCGCGTAAGCGCCGTAACCCGGCAAGCTGAAGCGGGTCAGACCGCTGGAAACGTTGAGGATGCGGCCACCGTCAGCCATCAGCGGCAGCAGGTTCTGGGTGAGAAAGAACGGCCCCTTCAGATGGATGTTCATCAGCAAATCGAACTGGGCGACGGTGGTGTCAACGAAGTTTGCATTCAGGCCGATGCCGGCGTTGTTGAGTAAAAAGTCGAAGTGTTCGCGATCGAAACGACTGCGCAATACATCGGCGACCTGCGTGGCGAAATTTGCGAAGCCTTCACTCTGACCAACGTCCAGTTGCAGCATGACGGCGCGACCGCCGAGGCTTTCGATTTCTGTGACCAGTGCTTGAGCCTCATCGGCGCGGCTGTTGTAAGTACCAATAACGTCGATGCCTTGGGCTGCCAGATGCAGGGCTGCGTTTTTGCCAAGGCCGCGGCTGGCGCCGGTGATCAGTGCAATTTTATGGTTCATGGGACTTCCTCAAGGAGCAGTGGGTGATGACGTGGAGGAAGTTTATTTATCCGCCTTGAAGTGATAAACAGGCTTAAATCTGAATCACTGGTCGGTTAATCCGAACAATAAAGGTTGGCCCATGAACAAGCTGGAACTGCTGCGCACCTTCGTTCGCGTCACCGAGATGTCGAGTTTTACCCTTGCCGGTGAAAGCCTGGGTTTGCCCAGGTCCACCGTGTCCGAGCACGTCAAGGCCCTAGAAATGCTGGTCGGCACGCGGTTACTGCAACGCACCACGCGCAAGGTTCAGGCGACTCAGGACGGCCTGGTGTTGTACGAGCGCAGCAAGGATTTGCTGTCGCACATGGATGAAATCGAAGGGCTGTTTCGCCAGGACGAAGCGTCGCTCGTTGGGCGGATTCGCATCGACATGCCGAATATTCTGGCCCGTCGGGTGGTGATGCCGCGTCTGCCCGAGTTCATGGCGCAGCACCCCAATCTCGAGCTGGAAATCAGCAGCACCGACCGCCGGGTCGATTTGCTCAGCGAAGGGTTTGATTGCGTGGTGCGAGTCGGCGCGCAGCCGGATCAATCGGTGGTCGCGCGTCACCTCTGCGATTTTGCGATGGTCAACTGCGCCAGCCCGGCCTATCTGCAACGTTATGGCGTGCCTGAACGGCTCGAAGACCTGACGCAGCATCGGCTGGTCCATTACGTCGGCGTACTGGGTTCACGGTCAGAGGGTTTTGTGTACGAGCAAGTAGGCACGTTGCGTCGAGTGCCGATGGCGGGCAGCGTCACGGTCAACAGCACCGATTGTTACGAGTCGGCGTGTCTGGGCGGTTTTGGTTTGATTCAGGCGCCGTTGATGGGCATGCAGCCCCACCTGCTCAGCGGCGAACTGGTGGCGGTGCTGCCGCAGCTCAACGCGCCGTCCATGGAGGTTTCGCTGTTGTATGCCCGGCAACGGCATTTGCCGTTGCGGGTCAGGGCGTTCATGGATTGGCTGGGGCACGTCATCCAATCCACCACTTGAACAACACATAACCTGTGGGAGCGAGCTTGCTCGCGATGGGGGTTGAACATTCAACGCAGATGTCGACTGTCTGTCCGCTATCGTCGGAACGCCGCCCGGAGCAAGCTCGCTCCCACAGGGTATTGCGCGGCTTCAGAACAATTTGGTGAAGAGCCAATACAAACTGCCCGACAACAGAATCGCCGCCGGCAAGGTCAGCACCCAGGCCATCAGCAGGTTGCGGATGGTCTTCATCTGCAAGCCGCCGCCGTTGGCGACCATGGCCCCGGCCACGCCCGAAGACAGCACGTGCGTGGTTGAGACCGGCAGGCCGAACATGTCCGCCGCGCCGATGGTCAGCATCGCAACGGTTTCCGCCGAGGCGCCTTGCGCATACGTCAGGTGAGTCTTGCCGATCTTCTCGCCAACCGTCACCACGATGCGTTTCCAGCCGACCATGGTGCCCAGCCCCAGGGCGATGGCCACCGCGATTTTCACCCACAGCGGAATGAACCGCGTGGCGTTGTCGATCTGCTGCTTGAACAGTTGCAGCTTGCCGGTGGTGTCGGCGTCAAAGTTGCCGACCTTGTTTTTGTCCATCAGGCGAATGGTTTCGCTGGTCAGGTACATGTCGTTACGCACGTTGCCCATGGCCTCGGCCGGGACTTTCGAGAGCGAGCCGTAGCCCTTCACTTCATTCCCGATATTGCCGGTCAACGCGGCGAGGGCCGGGACCAGTTGCGGCGTGGCTTCCTTGCTGCGCACGTATTCGGACAGCACCGGACGCGGGTCGGCCGGCGCTGGCAGCGGCGCACTTTTGACCAGCGCTTGCTGGGTGACTTCGGCCACGGCGGCAAACTGCAGCGCCTGGTCTGCCGGCATGGTGCGGTTCAGCGCGTAAGCCATCGGCAGCGTGCCGACCAGGATCAGCATGATCAGGCCCATGCCTTTCTGGCCATCGTTGGAACCGTGGGCGAAGGACACGCCGGTGCAAGTCAGGATCAACATGCCGCGAATCCACCACGGTGGCGGAGTGTCCCCTTTCGGTGCTTTGTACAGCGCACGATTCTTCACGAAAGCACGCAAGGCCAACAGCAACAGCGCAGCAAACGCGAAGCCGATCAGCGGCGACAGCAACAGCGCGTAACCGACTTTGGTTGCCTGCGCCCAGTCCACGCCGCTGGTGCCGTCACGACCGTGCATCAGGGCATTGGCCACGCCGACGCCGATGATCGAACCGATCAGGGTGTGCGACGAAGACGCTGGCAAACCCAGCCACCAGGTGCCGAGGTTCCACAGGATCGCGGCGATCAACAGGGCGAAGATCATCGCGAAACCAGCGGAGGAACCGACTTGCAGAATCAGCTCCACCGGCAGCAGGGCGATGATGCCAAACGCCACCGCGCCGCTGGACAGCAGCACCCCGAGGAAGTTGAAGAACCCGGACCAGGCCACTGCGAAATTCGGCGGCAAGGAGTTGGTGTAAATCACCGTGGCCACGGCGTTGGCGGTGTCGTGGAAACCGTTGACGAACTCAAAGCCGAGGGCAATCAGCAGCGCCACGCCCAACAGCAGAAACGGCGTCCAGGTGGTCACCACAGTGCCGAGTTCGTTCATGTCGTGCATCAGGCTGTAGGCGGTGAACAACAGCCCGCTGCCCAGCACAGCGAAGAAAATCACGATGGTCAGCAGGCCGGGCTTTTTATCGAGTTGCGGTTTGGCGCTACTGGCGGACGCCTGTGCGGCGGAGAAGGAAGGAGTAGCCATGACGGACAATCCTAAGGGGAGAGGGAGTGTCGCCCATGATCGTTGCTGAATGTTACAGAGAGGCTGCGCTGGGTCAGGGTTTGGGTTTTTTAAAGGCAGAATCAAAAGATCGCAGCCTCGTTTCACACGACAGACCCTACATTTGGAATGCGCAACCCTGTAGGAGCTGTCGAGTGAAACGAGGCTGCGATCTTTTGATCTTAATAATCCTGGCGCTTACGAAACGCCCAACGCCCAGCGATCACGGTAAACGTCGCGACCAAGGCCACCAGAATCCAGAAGCCTTCCGGGTCGCCGGAAAGCGGCACCCCACCGACGTTCATGCCAAAGAACCCGGCGATGATGTTGATCGGCAACGCCAGCACCGTCACCACGGTCAGGGTGAACAATGTGCGGTTGCTCTGTTCGTTGAGGTTGGCGGCGATTTCTTCCTGCAACAGCTTGATCCGTTCGCCGAGCGCCGTGAGGTCGTTAATGATCAGCGCGAACTCCTCGGTGGACTTGCGCAGCTCCTTGACGTCTTCCTTTTGCAACCACTGCGGCGGGCGATTGAGCAGGCGCAGCAACGAGCCCGGTTCCAGCGCCAACAAGCGTTGCAGGCGCACCAGCACCCGTCGGTTGGCACCCAGCTCGGCCCGGTTGGTCGACAGCCGCGAGGACAGCAACTCATCTTCGATCTGATCGACACTGAGGCTGGTCTTGCGCACGATCTGGGTCAGCACTTCGCCCTGATCGCGCAGCAGATGCACCAGCAATTCCAGCGGCGAGCGAAAGCACTCACCGGCCTTCACCGACGAGCGCAGCTTGTCCACCGAGTGCAGCGGTTGCAGCCGTGCGCTGACGATCAGCCGACTGCGGGCGCAGACCCACAGCGTCGAAACATCGGACGAAACCATGCTGCTGAGGTTGAACACCACGTCGTTGACCACCGCCAGCAACGCCGAATCCACATGCTCGATGCGCGTCGAACGAGAGCCCTCATGCAGCGCTTCGAAAAATTCGTCGGGCAACTCCAGATGGCTTTTCATCCAGCGCTCGCATGCGGCGTGGGCCAGGTTGAGGTGCAGCCAGAGAAATTCGTCGTTGTCGCCGGGTTGTTGCAGGCACTGCAAGGCCTTGGCCGAATCGAGCTCGCGACCGCGCTCGCCGGGGCGAAAACTGAAACCGTACAGCAGACCGAACAGGTCCGTGTCGCGATGGCTTTGGTCGATGCTGTGGTTCATGAGGTCTCGCAAAGGGGCGCTATTGCTCTATGTAGCAGCTGGCGAAGCCTGCGTTCGGCTGCGGAGCAGTCGTAAAACCTGAGCGCGCGGTCTACCTGACGCAACGCATTGTCTGATTTCACGACTGCTACGCAGCCGAACGCAGGCTTCGCCAGCTGCTACAGGTCGCGTTACGGCGGATTTTTCAGGTTCACTTGAGCCGCATCATCGCAAGGAGTTTTGACGGTTTTGTGACAGAGCGGTGGAGGCGAAATAGTGGCACTACCGACGGTCGGAATTGATTAAAGAACCGCTCTGGCACGCCGATCCTGCTGACGTGAACTTGCATGGCTTTGGCCACTGGCCAAGGTCGCAGACAGGGATGTCCGAACACCTTTCACGCCTGATCGCGGCGTGTCTCCTCCTTGTCATGAGTATCACTCGATGCTGCAAAAATCCCTGAGAGCACAAATCCTCGCGTTGTTGAGCGGCAGCTTGTTCGCGATGTTGTTGATCGCCCTGGCCTGTTTTCATTTTCTGTCCAACGGTGTTCAGAACTACGCGAATCTGATCGAAGGCCCGCTGCACACCTCGCAATTGATCGATGAAGCCAACCTGCAATTCAAGGTTCAGGTTCAGGAGTGGAAAAACGTCCTGCTACGCGGCAAGCAGCCTGCGGATCTGGATAAGTACTGGAAGCAATTCGAAGACCGTCAGCGCGATGTGCAGGACATCCTCGGCGAACTGGCCGGGCAGAAGGGTATCGAGCCGCAGCTGAAAACCCGCATCGAACGCCTGCGTGACGAACATCGCCTGTTGGGCGCGGCCTATCAGAAGGGCCGTGATGCCTACGTGGCGGCAGGTGCCGACCCAACGGCTGGCGACACGGCGGTCAAAGGTGTTGACCGCGCGACTAGCGATCAGATGACCGAGTTGGTCAGCGAATTGCGCAAGCAGGGTGCCGAGCAATCGAAGCTGATCAGCGCCGACGCCGACCGCACCGTGTTGCTGGGGATCATTGTGATGCTCGCCTCGGGTCTGTTGATCGGGTTGCTGAGCCTGTGGCTGGTCAACCGCAACCTGGTGGAACCGATTCGCAAACTGATCGAGTACGTAGCGCAACTCAGCCAGGGTCGTTTCGCCGAACGCGTGGCCAGCACCCGTCAGGATGAGCTGGGCAAATTGGCGACAGCGGCCAATACACTTCGCGATTTCCTCGCCGAAACCTTCAGTCGTTTGCAGCGCAGCGCCAAGGATCTGGACAGCGCCAGCGGTGAACTGAACTCCATCGCCAGCCTCATGGCCATCGGCACTAACGAGCAGTTCAACCGTACTGATCAGGTGGCCACGGCGATGAACGAAATGTCCGCTACCGCGCAAGAAGTCGCACGCCACGCTGCCGATGCGGCACGTGCCGCCGACGATGCCGACCAGTCCGCCCAGCAGGGCGAAAAGGTCATGCAGGGCACCATTCACACCATCACCCAAATGCGCGGCGAAATCGCCAATACCGCCACGGTCATCCGTCGTCTGGAAACCGACAGCGGGCGCATCGGCAAGGTACTGGAAGTGATTCGCGGCATCGCCGAGCAGACCAACCTGCTGGCGCTCAACGCCGCCATCGAAGCAGCCCGTGCCGGTGAAGCCGGGCGCGGTTTTGCGGTGGTGGCCGATGAAGTCCGCAGCCTGGCCCAGCGCACGGCGGCGTCGATCATCGAGATCAACCAGATCATTCAAACGGTGCAAACCGGTGCGGTGGACGCCGCTCAGGCGATTGAAAGCGGTCAGTCGCGCAGTGAGGAAAGTGTCGAGCAAGTGACCCAGGCCGGCGCCATGCTGGAGCGCATCACCCTTGCCGTGGAAGCCATCCGCGACATGAACCGCCAGATCGCCACCGCCGCGGAAGAGCAGACGTCGGTGGCCGAAGACATCTCGCGCAACCTCACCGAGATCACCAGCATCGCCAGCACCAATCTGGACAACGTGCAGCGCACGGAAGCGGCCAGCCACAACCTGCACGGGTTGTCGGGGCAGTTGAATGAAGTGACGGCACGTTTAAGCGCGTAACGGGAAGGGCTGTGTACCGGTTTGCTTACCGAGTCGGTACACAGTCGATCTCAAGTCCGCAGTGTCGATGTCGATGACCACGGTAATCCCATAAACCCAATGGAAAACCGCCATGGTCAGCATCACTTCCGTTTCGATCACCCCGACGGCCTCGACTGCTTCGAACAAGACTGCCGTCAGTGACAGCACCGATGACACGTCAGTCACGGCAACCGCTGAGGCGTCCAGCGACACCACCAAGGTATCCGCCGGCGGCGCCCCTGCGGCGAGCGGCAGCAGTTCCAGCAGCAGCGAAGAATCCGATACGGTGAAAGAGCTGCGCAAGCAGATCGCCGAATTGCAAAAGCAATTGCAGGAACAACAGCAGCAACTGCAAGCGGCCCAGGCCAAACAGGAAAGCGCCGAAGCCAAAGCGGCGGACGTCGCGGCGGCTCAGTCGCAGATTGCGACGACTTCGGGGTCATTGCAGACGGCAACGGCGGCGTTGTTGCAGGCGTTGCAGGATTCCGGTTCCAGTACGTCGGGATCGCTGGTCAGCACTTCGGCCTGATATTCGGTTCAGTAGGCATGACCGCTGGTCGGATTCGACGCTTCAAACCCATTGATTCAGAAGGTACCTGTTATTTCTGACAGTAGACGGGACGCATTCCTGACGGCTTGATGATCGGGTCAGCGCAATGGCGCGATTATCCCGATAAGGAGTGTTCCCATGTCTACGCTTGAAGTGTTGGAAAAGCTGACGATCCCGAGCATGACGCCGGTCGAAGGTCAGGAGTATGAGGGTGAGGTGTCTTTACCCTCGGCTCCCGGTCTGCGGGCGTCTGTCCCTGGCAAACAGGGTTTGAGCGAAGGGGATCATCTTGAGGTGGTATGGGTCACCAAAGCAGGCACTGAAACAGTTTTTACGCATGAGATCACCGAGATTGAAGAAGTAAACCCTGTGCATTTCTATGTGAAGGAAACCTTCATCACCCCGGGTTTGGTGACTACCTTTTATGAGGTTGTCAGAGACGACCGAATCTGGCGCTCCAAGCCGTTGATCATTATGGTCAAGTGATTCGAGCCTGGCAGATCACACCGGCAAGCTGAACGTAAACGTCGTGCCCTGTTGCCCGGTCGAGACCACGTCCAGTTTTCCGCCATGGGACTGCGAAATCTGACTGGCAATGTACAACCCCAACCCGAGGCCGGTCCGTGGTGTTCCGCTGACCGGTCGCGAGTAGGGCCGGAACAGATGTGGCAGCGCATCCTCGGTAATCAGCCCCTGATTGTTTACGCTCAGCACGAACTGTCCTTCATTGATCTGCGCGCTGATATCGATCGAGCCATTGGGATCTCCGTGAGCAACCGCATTCGCCACCAGATTGGAGAGTAACTGCGCGATCCGCTCGCGATCGCAATAAACGCTGTGCAGGTCGCCGATGGACGATTGAATGGTACGGCCGGGATGGACGCTCTGAACTTCAGAAATTACATGCCGCAATGCATCCTCGAGATCCGGGCACGGCTTGATGTTGACCGGGATGCCACGACCCAGTGAGCCGCGAGCGAAATCCAGAACGTCATCGACCAGTTTGGTCGCACGTCGGGCGCTGGTGAGGATGTGCCGGGCCCGCTGCTGATTCGCCGGATCGGGTAGTTTGCGCAGGAGCATTTCAGCGCCGGCGCTGATGGCGAACAAGGGGTTGCGCAGATCATGCCCGAGCACGGCGATGAACTGTTCGCGCAGTTCGGCGGTTTCCCGTTCCTGCCGCAGCGCTGCTTCGGTCTTTTGCAGGTTTTCTTCGGCCTCGATTTGCAGCGCCAGCATTCGGGCGAAGGATTCCATGGTGCTCTGGATCGTGCTGGATTTGAGTGGCGCAGGATTGGGGTCAAGAGCGCAGAGGGTGCCGAAAAAGCGTCCGTCGGTGCGGAAAATCGGCACGGAGATGTAGCTTTCGAACTGATAGAGGCGAGGTGTGTGGTGGTCGCGGTAGAGCGGGTCTTCACTGGCCTTGTCGATGACCACCGAATGATGCGTCTGGCGAATTTCGTGGCACAGGGTCGTGACAAGATCCAGCTCGCCGCCGACCTGTAAACCGAAATTCAGTTGATCAAGCACAGCACACGCCGTCCACGACTCTTCGGTGACCCGGGCCACGGCGGCGAAGCGCAGCCCCGTCAGTTCACGGATCACTTGAAGAATCGCCGGCACTGCACTGATCCGACCGATCGTGGCGATGTCTGCTGCCGCTGCTTGCCCCATTTCAATCTATCCCTGCATGAACAGTGTGGTGGGATTCTAGCGGGCTGGCGCCGCGTTGGCGCGACTTGATTGCCTGAATCGGACATGCAAAAAAGCCGCACGATCCGAAAATCGTGCGGCTTATCGTGAGGCGATTACGTGTCTTGTTTGTTGCTCAGTACTTTGCCGGTTTTGGCATCCAGATCTACATCCCACTCAACATTTTTGGCGTCACGGATCTCCACTTGGTAGACATAAGCGCCAGTGGCGGTCTGTTCCAGTTCGGTATCGGTGATGTTTGCTGCGGTGGTGCCTGGATGCTGGGCGAGGGCTGCCTGGTTGAGTTTTTCCAGGTCCATGATGGTGCCCGCCTTGAGCAGACCCGGGATCAGGTCAGGACGGACATCGGCCTGGGCCAGGCCAGCGGTGAGAGTCAGGGCAGCGGCAGTGAACAGGGCAGTCAGGGTTTTCATGAGGTTCTATCCTTGGGTGATCTGTTTAAGTGGGATCAGGCTAACCGGCGCAACTTAATCCACCCTTAATTCACCGAACGTGACTGAGCGAAGATCGTTCCCTCGTTCATCAGTAACCGTTGTTCTGCAGCAACTGCGCAACACTGGCCGCCGCCGGGCGTTTGTAGAACTTGAGCAGTTCGCTGGCGCGGTTGGTGAAGATGCCGTCGACGCCGGCGTCCATGACTTTCTGGTAATCCACGGCATCGTCGATGGTGTAGACGTGCACCAACAAGCCCTGATCGTGGGTGTACTGGTTCATCCACGGTTGCACCAGGTCCGAGTAACTCTGATCACCACCCTTGGTCAGCGCAGCAGAAGGGCCGGTGCCGATCGCGCCCTGGGCTTTGGCGTATTCGACCCATTGCTGGAATTCGGCTTTGTCCTTCGGTTGCTGTTTGGCGTAGTAAGTGGCTTTGTCCTTGTCGCCGGACTCGGCAAACGTCACCTTGGATTTCGGCTCGATGCTGCCTTCACCGACCCACAGCAGGAGGATTTTCGGCACTTTCGGCATTTCCTTCTCGAGCAGTTCGAGGCTGCTCTTCTCGAAGGTTTGCAGCACGACTTTACCTTTGCCCTGGCCAACCGCCAGATCGCTCTTCGCCAGTTTCGAACCCGCCGGGCTCAACCAGCCGCGGTCCTGGAGTTTTTCCTTGAGGTCGCGCTCGATCCCGGGAAACTGCTTCGGTTCTTTGGTTTCGATGTACAGGCCAGGCTTGTGCAGCGGATTGCCCTGGGCGATATCGATGATTTCGTCCAGCGTCAGAATTTTCAGACCGACGTACGCAGGACGTGCGCGATCCGGGTAGGCGGTGTTGAACCAGCTGCCGGCATCGAGGGTTTTCAGCTCGGCGATAGTGAACTCGTTGGCCGGGCGGTCCTTGCGTTCAGGGAATTTGCTGGCGACGTCGGTGGTGCGTTGCAGGTTGTTGTCGTGCAGAGCAAAGAGCACGCCATCCTTGCTGCGTTGCAGGTCCATTTCCAGGTAATCGACCCCCAGATCGCGGGCCAGTTTGTAGGCGGCGGCGGTGGATTCCGGTGCATCGAACGACGCGCCACGGTGGGCGATCACGGCCGGATGCGGAATGCCCATGCGGGTGGCCAGTGCGGTGGGGCTTGGCTCGCTGGCGGCCTGTGCCTGGCCGAGGCCCAGCATCAGACTCAGCAACAGGGCGCTCTTGGTGAAGGTAACAGGCATGGTCGAGGTCCTTTCGCAGATTTTCAAAGACGTATCTTTTAACAACTGATTGCCGCTTGCGCTATCGTCAGACCGACATAAACGTGTTTAAAGCAGATTTTTTCAGCGCTTTTGTGCGCTTCTTTGCAGTACTCTTGGCCCCGGCAGTTACCCCGGCAGAGGGAACGCCCATTCGCTTGCCCTGCGTGTAAACCATCGATCACCGGTCCTTCGCGACCTTCTGTGAGGTTTATCATGCGCATCACTTCCGTGCTCATCTGCCAGGCCGCCGACCAACTCAAAGGCTTCGTCGGCCTCAATCGAAAGACCGGCCACTACATCGTTCGTTTCAGCGAAGACGCCTTCGGCATGGACGTGGCGGATGACGGCATTATTCCCACCAGTGAATTCGTCTGGGCCCCAGATTCCGGGCAGGCCATGACGCTCAAGCGTGAGTTGATTCAGTTGTTGCTGGATCAGAACATCGATGACCGGATCAACATCACCGAGCCGTTGCGGGTGTACATGAATCGGCGGGACGTGCCGCAGATTTCGGCGGTTCGCAGTCTGGTGCAGAGCTGAGTTTTGCGGTGTTTGTGCTGGCCTCTTCGCGAGCAAGCCCGCTCCCACATGGGTTATGTGTCGATCACAAGACCAATGTGGGAGCAACTGTCATGGTTGTTTTTATTTTGGAGCTTTTTCAAAAGACAACCGGGTTCCCACAGTTTCAACCCGTGTGATTCCCTACAACCGCAGCCTGTTTAGGCTGCGCGTTCTTTCCATTCAGCTTTGTCTCGGATCATGGCGGCCTGCTCGTAGCCGTGATCACCGTCGGTGCGCAGGGAGGTAAAAATCACCGCGTAGTAAGGCGCTGGCAGAGTCTTGGCGATCATGACTTCTGCCTCTTGCAGGCTGCGATCAACGCACGGACCAGCGGCGGCAGATTGCCTTTGAGCGCGGCGCGTTCAGGTTGGAACAGCGTCGCGACGAAGAACGGATGACCTTTGAGTTCCACCGCCCGCAAGTCGCCGGTTGAATCGTGTCCAACGGCGTACAGCTGTTGGGTCAACAACTCACGTTCGAACGCTGGATTAACGCCGTAGCGGCAGCGATATCCTTCGACAATCTCGGCGTTTTCGTACGCCTGGGCGATCAACGAGCCTTCAACCAGATGAATGCTGTCAACGGCCTCCACTAGCGAACAGGTCAGTGGCGTGAGCAGCGCTCGCGTTGCATCGGGCGATGTCTCGCCATGTTCGGCATCTTCCCAACCCAGGACATTTCGGGCGTATTCGAGTACTGCGTGTTGAAAACCGCCACAGGTGCCAAGGAACGGCCGCTGCTGTTCACGGGCAAAACGAATCGCCCGCAACGCACCGTCCCTATCGCGGTAAGGGCTGGCAGGCACGCACCAGAAACCGTCGAAATCAGCCAATGGCGCATCGGCGCTGATGCGGTCGGTGGCCAACCATTGGAACTGCACGTCTGTGCCCGCCTGTTCGGCGGCCATGCCGAGGGCGATGGGGATGGCCTGGTGAGCGGTGACTTGCGGGTCGTAATCGCCGATCAAGGCGATGCGGATTGGGCGGGTTTCCATGAGTGCGCTCCACGCTTGTTGATTCCTGGCACCCACTATAGATTGGCGTTCACGCACTCAATATTGGCGTTATCCCAATTGATCAATGCACCGATGCACTATCGACTGGATTACCCCGACCTGTCCCTGATCCTCGCGCTGGTGCGCGGCGGCTCTCTGGCCCGGGCGTCGACGCTGTTGAAGGTCGACGTTTCGACCGTATTTCGCGCTGTGCGCCGACTGGAAGCCGCGCTGGGCCAGCAACTGTTCGAAAAAAGCCGCGCCGGCTACTTGCCGACCACCTTGGCGCAGACCCTGGCCGAGCAGGCTGAACGGGCCGAACAGGCGCTGGAGGCGGCGCGCATTGGCGTGGAGCAGGGCGGTGAAGTCATCAGCGGCACGGTGCGCCTGACCTGCACCGATTCGGTCTTGCAAGGCTTGCTGCTGCCGGCGTTGGCGAAGTTCATGCCCGGTTACCCGGCGCTGACCATCGAGTTGAGTACCTCCAACGACTTCGCCAACCTCAGCCGCCGGGATGCGGATATCGCCTTGCGCCTGACTCGCACACCGCCCGAACACCTGGTGGGCCGGCGATTGGCGGAGGTTTCCTATCGAGTCTGTGCCAGCGAGGCGTATCTGAAATCGGTCGATTCCGAAGTCTTGGCTTCGCTGACCTGGATCGCCCCGGACGATTTCCTGCCCGATCACCCCACCGTTGTGTGGCGCCGTCAGCAGTTGCCCGGCGTCACACCGGGTTATCGCTGCAACAGTATGTTGTCGGTGACTGAGCTGGTACGAGCCGGACTCGGTGTCGCGGCCTTGCCGGACTTCCTCATCGGTGACGGGTTGCAGCCGTTGAGCGAGTCACTACACGGTTACGACACGGCGCTCTGGTTGCTGACCCGCCCGGACTGCCGCGCCTTGCGCTCGGTGGTGACGTTGTTCGATGAGTTGGGGCGGGCGCTTCGATTGCCTTGACCGAGCGCTAAACCTTCGGCTGATCCTTGCGCACGAAATGCTGATGCATTTCCGAGGTCAGGCTTTCGATGCGTTCGGTGAGGGCCTTGGTCATTTCGGTAAGCCGGGTGTTTTGCTCGAGCAGTTCCAGCAGTTGCGCGGTGTTCTGCGCCGCTTGTGCCTGACGCTCACTGTTGGCCACGGCGAGGGATTCGCGGTGTAGCGCATCGGCTTCAGACTGGGCTTTGTCGCGTGCTGCCTGGCGGGTCTGTGCCAGCAGGATCAGCGGCGCGGCATAAGCCGCTTGCAGGCTGAATGCGAGGTTGAGCAGGATGAACGGGTAGAGGTCGAAGTGGGCCACGCCGAACAGATTGAGGCAAATCCATACCACCACGATCAGCGTCTGCGCTCCGAGAAAGGTCGGCGTGCCGAAGAACCGCGCGAAGGCCTCGGCGCGCAGGGCAAACTTGTCGTTGCCGAACGTGGGCGCCAGATGTGCGTGGGGGCGATGAAAGCGCAGGTGGTCGATGGGGAGGGCGGGTTGAGTGTCGGAAGTCGTGGTGGTCATGGTGCTCTCTGCATGGCGCTGGGACTGAGGCTCACTATAGCCCCAGCGCCAGTTTCATTCTGAAACACATTGCGGTGTTTTATTCAGAGCGACCTGTAATCGGTAAATCGGCAGACCTTGTCATTTATTGCAACTCGATTCAGAGCTGATAGCAGGCCAAAAACATGTCCAACGCCGACTCCACCACCGTGGTCTGCATTTCGGCTGACAGGCCGGGCAGGCCCATGGAAATCTGCGGCCAGAACGCAAAGGATTTGAGCATTCCCTGAATCTGTTGAGCGGCGAATTCGGGGGCCACCGGCTTCAAACGGCCATCAGTCTGAGCAGCGCGGATCCACACCGTCAGGCCCTCTTCGCGCTCACCCATTCGGGCGACCATATTCTGGGCGCGCTCGGGGGAATGGATGGTGGCGGCGATGGCCACTCGCGCCAGGTCGAGAAAATTGTCATCGCCCAGCATCTGCAATTTCGCCATCAGCATCCGGCGCATCTGGTCGCGCAGCGGCAGGTCAGGGTGGTAGGGCGTTTCCTGTTCTGACGTCACCCGCGCCCATAATTGATTGAGGATTTCGGCGAACAACTCTTCCTTGCTGGGGAAGTGGTTGTACACCGTGCGCTTCGACACGCCGGCGGTGGCGGCGATCTTGTCCATGCTGGTGATATCGAAACCGTTGGCACGGAATTCGGCAATCGCCGCCTGAATGATGGCTTCGCGTTTTCGGTCAGTGAGGCGCTGTGGAGCTGTCATAAGTACGCTTCGGCAGGAAGAAGTGAGAATTACACTCGGCAGTTTACTTGTGATCGGCTTTGATGCAACCTAGAAACTACACTGTGCAGTGTAATGATTTGTTAATCCTGTGCAGTGAAGAATAGAATCTCCGGCTGATGCGTGCGTGCCTTGGCCATTTATCGTCCCAAGCGGAAATCGCGAATTGTGCGGTTTTTCTGGAGTCATTCAGTCATGGCCACATCAACTTCCCCATCGGATAACGTCTCTACGCCTGAAGCTTCCCGTCAGGTAGAAGGGCTCTTTCGAAATCATGCGCTGGTAAAGCGCGAAGGTTTTCGCAAAACCCTGCGCATCATGTGGAACATGATCTTCCACAAACCGCACGACACCCGCCCGACGGCGCCTGTCCCGGTGCAAACCCTGACTCAGGCAGCGTTGATCGCTGCTCCCAACCACAGCGTTTACCGACTCGGTCATTCCACCGTACTGCTGAAACTGCAGGACAAATTCTGGATCACCGACCCGGTCTTCGCCGAGCGCGCCTCACCGGTGCAATGGGCCGGCCCGAAGCGCTTCCACCAGCCGCCGATCAGCCTCGAAGAGTTGCCGCCGATCGAAGCGGTGATCCTGTCCCACGATCACTACGACCACCTCGATTATCAAGCGGTGCTCAAACTGGCGGACAAGGCCCAGTACTTTCTGACGCCGCTGGGCGTGGGCGACACCCTGATCAAGTGGGGCATCGATGCCAGCAAAGTCCGACAACTGGACTGGTGGCAGGGCACCAAGGTCGACGGCATCCGGTTCATCGCCACGCCTTCGCAGCACTTTTCCGGGCGCGGTCTGTTCGATGGCAACAGCACGCTGTGGGCCTCGTGGGTGATGATCGACGGCGACACGCGAATCTTCTTCAGCGGCGACAGCGGTTATTTCGATGGTTTCAAACGCATCGGTGAGCAATACGGCCCGTTCGACCTGACGCTCATGGAAACCGGTGCCTACAACGTCGAGTGGCCACATGTGCACATGCAACCGGAGCAAACCCTGCAAGCACACATCGACCTCAAAGGCCGCTGGTTACTGCCGATTCACAACGGCACCTTCGACCTGTCGATGCACGCCTGGTACGAACCCTTCGACCGCATTCTGGCGTTGGCCTGGGAGCGGAATGTTTCGATCACCACGCCGCAGATGGGTCAGGCGTTCAATGTGATGTATCCGCAGCGGGGTAGCACTTGGTGGTCGGAGATGGAAAACATTGGCGATCAGGTGGAGCCTCAGAACGCATAGCGTGTAAAACCGGGCTGAGCGTCTTAAGCGAAAACCACCTCAATACGGCCCTCTTTTCGTGATCGGGGGGCTGTCTTGATCACGATCTGCACGTCACGTCCGAGCAGGGAAAGGCATTCCATCATCTTGGCTTCACTGATGCCGCGAAACTTTCCGCGCAACATCTCAGAAAGCTTGGGTTGAGAGAGGCCCAAGATTTCTGACGCTTGAACTTGGGTCAAATGGCGAGCCTTGATGATCTCGCCAATTTTGGCCGCCAGTTGCGATTTGACTCGCATTTCATTGGCGTTGGGCGTCCCGAGGTCTTCATAGACGTTCCCGCTGCTCTCTTCGATTTCAATCATTTCCTGATCCTTTTGCGTGATCCTGCGCCGCTTGAAGTCTCTTTCTGATCAAATCGATGTCGCACTGCGTGGTTGTGATGCCCGTAGTCGACTTCTTCTGAAAGCAGTGCAGAACATAAATGGCATTACCAAAACGAACGGTATAAACGGCGCGATAGGTGTTCGTATTGAAGTCATCCACCATCTCAAGCACACCTGCACCTCCAAAACCCTTTAGAGGCTTCGCGTCGGGATGTTTTGCACCGCTTTGTGCCAGATCTAGTGCATGACCAAAAACATCTTGTACATCTGCGGGCATTTGCTTGAGGTCTTTCTTACTGCTGCTAACCCACAGGAGTGACTTCCTTGTACTCATGCGAAAATATACCTATATGGGAATAATCGTCAATCGATGATTTCTCACTCAACCATCGCATAATCCGCCCGCCCCACCGGATCAGGCGTAGACCCTCTCACATTCATCCCTCTCCCCGGCACAAATCCCGGGAAGAACACCAACCCCTCCGATTCAAACCGATATGCCAGTGCCAGCCGCGTAACATCCAGCACATTGCGTTCATCCTCAAATCGCTGAATAGCGTCAACCGAAACCCCGGATTCCCGAGACAACTCCTCCACACTCCAGCCCAGCATCGCTCGGGCCTGAGTGCAATGTGCGGGGGTGAATTGGAAAAGGGCGATACGTTCCAGGGTGATTTTCATCGCAAGAGAGGACATGGTGTTCTCCGGGCTCAAGAGTGCTGGTTCAAAATATACTGTGTTTTTGTACAGTTGTTTTAAGCCCGAATCAAACTCATTTTTTGATCGGTTCTATTTTTCCTCTCAGGCAGGAGCGTTGGACCGACTACGCTATTTTTAGGCGGCTCCTGAAAGCTCAATGGGTTTTCAACACCCGTCAGCGGCAATGTTTGAACGTCAGCTTTCTGATTTTCAATACAAGGAAAGGTGGCGTTTCAGAGGCTGTGCGCCACAGCGTTATGCAGGGAAGGGAATCATGAAAAGACTACGTCTGCTATGTACCCTGATCGGTTTTACAAGTCTGTCCGTCCTGGCCGATATGGCATCGTCAAACAAAGATGCCTTTGTGACCAACCTGATGAATCAGATGACCCTGGAAGAAAAAGTCGGCCAACTGCGGCTGATCGCTATTGATGAAAAGATGACTCCCGAAAGGATGTGCCAAGAAATCACTGCCGGGCGCATTGGGGGTACGTACGGCTCTGTGAGCCGTTACGTAAACCGACCCATGCAGGACGCGGCTCAACAAAGCCGCCTGAAAATACCGATGTTTTTCGGCTGGGACGTGATACACGGCCATCGAACCATTTTTCCCATTGGCCTGGCGTTGGCCTCCAGCTGGGATATGGACGCTATCGAGTTGAGCGGTCGAACGGCGGCGAAAGAAGCCAGTGCGGACGGTATCGATTTGACCTTTGCACCGATGATAGATATCGCCCGTGATCCTCGCTGGGGGCGTACATCCGAAGGCTTCGGTGAAGACACCTATCTGGTTTCGCGCATTGCCAAAGTGATGGTTCAGGCCTACCAGGGCAAAAGCCTGAATGCACCCGACAGCATCATGGCCAGCGCCAAACACTTCGCGTTGTATGGTGCTGTCGAGGGTGGACGCGACTACAACAGCGTCGACATGGGCCTGGCCAGGATGTACCAGGACTACCTGCCACCTTATCGTTCGGCGATTGAGGGTGGCGCGGGAGCGATGATGGCAGCGCTTAACTCGATAAATGGCGTGCCAGCAGCTGCCAATGCATGGTTGATGCAAGACCTGCTTCGCAAAGCATGGGGCTTCAAGGGGCTGGTCATCAGCGACCATAACGGGATAACCGATCTGGTTCAGCATGGCGTTGCGAAGAATCACCGCGAAGCGGCCAGGCTCGCAATCAGGGCCGGTATTGATATGAGCATGAACGACTCCTCTTATGGCCCGGAGCTACCCGGGCTGCTTGAGTCTGGCGCTGTTTCCCAGAGCAATATCGATAACGCCGTGCGGGAAGTCCTGGGGGCCAAGTACGACATGGGGCTGTTCGAAGACCCTTACCGGCGCATCGGCGTTGCCGGTGAAGACCCCGCTGATAACAATGCCGAAAACCGTCTGCACAGAGCGCAGGCCCGTGAGGTGGCACGCAAGACATTGGTGCTGCTGAAGAATGAAAACGGGCTCTTGCCACTAAAGAAAGAGGGTGTGATCGCGCTCATAGGCCCGTTGGCAAAAAGTACCGTCGACATCATGGGCAGTTGGTCCGCAAGCGGCGTGCCCTCGCAATCGGTGACGATCTACGACGGGCTGAAAAGCGCGATGAACCAAGGTTCGCTGATCTATGCCCGAGGCGCCAATCTCACGGAAGATCCGGAGGTTGTTAAATATCTGGGAGTGGCCGAAATCGAGAACGACACTCGGCCGGCAGTAGAAATGATTGACGAAGCGGTCAAGGCTGCACAGCAAGCCGATGTTGTGATTGCAGTGGTGGGCGAGCCCCGCAGTATGTCTCATGAAGCGGCCAGTCGAACCAGCCTCGATCTGCCGGGGCGCCAGAGTGAATTGATCACCGCCCTGAAAGCCACCGGCAAGCCGCTGATACTGGTATTGATGAACGGCCGGCCACTTTCCATCGGCAAGGAGCAGAAACAGGCCGATGCGATTCTGGAAACCTGGTACAGCGGCTCCGAGGGAGGCAACGCCGTTGCCGATGTATTGTTTGGTGACTACAACCCGTCCGGCAAGTTACCCATCACCTTTCCACGCTCCGTGGGGCAGATCCCGATTTACTACAGCCACTTGAACACCGGCCGCCCCTACCTGCCGGGTGCGCCTCGCAACTACACATCTCAATATTTCGATCAATCCGATGGTCCGCTTTATCCCTTCGGCTATGGACTGAGCTATACCGACTTCAGCCTGACTGACATGGCCCTGTCTTCGACCACACTGAACAAAACCGACAAGCTCGTCGCCAGCGTCATCGTGAAGAATACCGGCCAGCGCGAAGGCGAAACGGTAGTTCAGCTGTATATCCGCGATGTCGTTGGCTCCCTCAGCCGTCCGGTCAAAGAACTGAAGAACTTTCAAAAAATCATGCTCAAGGCCGGAGAAGAGAAAGCGGTCCACTTCAGCATTGATGAGAACGACTTGAAGTTCTTCAACGCTCAGTTGGAATACGCCGCCGAGCCGGGCGAGTTCCGGGTGCAGATCGGTCTGGATTCTCAGGATGTGAAGGAGCAGAGTTTTGAGTTGCTTTAAGGTCGAGGCATTAGCGGCAGTGGCTAATGCCAGTCAGTTGAACCGTTATGCGATCTGTAGCAGCTGGCGAAGCCTGCGTTCGGCTGCGTAGCAGTCGTAAAACCAGAGATTGCGGTGCATCAGGCAGACCGCGTCAGTCGGATTCACGACTGCTTCGCCCGAGCGCGGACCGAGCCGAACGCAGGCTTCGCCAGCTGCTACAAAGTGTGCGTCGCGGCTGAAATTGCTTAACTGACTGGTATTAACGGCAGCGGCCTCTCTTTTTTGGGCTGACTACTTCGCCCCCTCCAACCAGACGGACGGTGCCTGCCCCAGTACGCGGCGGAACATTGTCGAGAACGCAGCGGGGCTGTCATAGCCAAAATCCAGGGCAATCCGCGTCACCGGTTCGCCGGCCACCAGCCGCGCCAGAGCCAGCACCACGCAAGCCCGCTGCCGCCATTGACTGAAACTCATACCGGTTTGTTGGCGGAACAGGCGATTGAAAGTACGCAGGCTGATGTGCAACTGATCGGCCCATTGCTGTAGCGACTGATGAGCGTCGGGCCGCTGCACAAAACCCTGGCACAACGCGAGTAGCCGCGCATCGACGGGCAGCGGAATGTGCAAGGGCAGGTGAGTGCTGCGCGCCAGTTCATGCAGCAGCAAGCCGATCAGCGTACCGTCGCGCCCGCGCTCGTCATACGCCAGCGGGATCTCCACCGCCTCCATCAGCAAATGCCGCATCAACGGCGAAACGCTGATCACCTGACAACGCTCCCCCAGATCCACCGCCCCCGGCTCGATATACAAACTGCGGGTACTCACCCCCATCATCAACACCTCATGCGCCACCCCCGACGGAATCCATACCGCCCGCTGCGGCGGTACTACCCAATTGCCGTCGTGCGTGCTGACCTGCATCACCCCGGTGGCGCCGTATAACAATTGCGCCCGCCGATGGGTATGACGAGGCAACACATGGCCGTGGGAATAATCCGTACCGATGGCCACCACCGGCCGTGGCGTGTGGTCCAGCAGATCAATCGAAACATTGCGCATCGAGCAGTCCCAGCGGTTGGCGTAAACGCGAACATTATTGGCTGACTTGCTGAGGCAGGCCAAGGCGCATCGTTCTATCGTCGACCGCTCTCAACAACGGACGACACCCATGTTCTATCTCCTGCTGGCACTCTTCGGCTGCATGACCGGCATCACCGCGGTGCTGTTCGGTTTCGGCGGCGGCTTCGTCGTCGTGCCATTGCTCTACCGCATGCTCATGACCAGCCACGGCACAGACGACCCCGTCGGCCAATCGGCGATGCACATTGCTGTGGCTACCTCGACCTGCGTGATGATCGTCAACGCAACGATCGCCACCGGAAAACACCGACGCGCCGGTAATCTCATTCGTCATTACCTGTGGCCGTTGGGCGGGTTTATCGGCGTGGGCGCGGTAGTCGGCGCCGTAGCGGCGATGTGGGTGAGTGGTGAGGTGATTCGCTATGCCTTCATCGCGTACCTGAGCGTGACCATCGCCGATTGCGTGTTGCGACGCGGCTTTCTTACAGCGTCCGACACCGCCATCCCACGGCGATTGGGAAGGACAGAAGTGTCTGGCGGCGGTGTAGGAATCGGCACCATCGCCACGTTTCTCGGCGTAGGCGGCAGCGTCATGACCGTGCCGTTGTTGCGGCGTTGTGGGTTGAGCATGTCCCAGGCGACGTCCATGGCCAATCCGCTGAGTTTGCCCGTGGCGTTGGCCGGGACGCTGACTTACATGGCGTTGGCTGGGTTTACCGAGCTTGATCTGGGGCCGTGGTTTATCGGTTATGTGGATGTGCTGGCGTTTGCAGTTTTGACGGTGGGGTCTATGGTGGGGATTCGGTTGGCTACGCCGTGGATTGGGCGGATACCGGACCGAATGCATGCGCGGGTATATGTTGGTTTGCTGGTTTTGGTGATGCTGAGTATGTGCGTCACGTAGGGTTGGAATCGGTAGGCTTATTCGCAACAATGCGCCTTCGCACTGTCCAAGATTTCACGCAGGAGAATGCCATGTCGATCCTCGAAAGTGACTGGAAGAAATTCAAGGAACTGCGCAAGATCGCGCTCGATCGGTTTTGCCAGGGCGTTCTTGCCGATGCAAAAGCCATTACCCTGCACGGTGCGCTGTCTGCTCACGCTCGATATGGAATGCTCTACGGCTTGATCCATGATCGGAATAAGGACATGGCCCGGGCCTTTGACCATCACAGCCAATCCCGCTCCAGTGCTCTCACCGCATTGAGGTTGTTTGTCATGCATGACTTGCTGACCGACGCAGAGTTATCAGTGCTCAGTGAAGATGCGCTGGACTACATCTCGGATGTCATTCGCCGGCCCTATGAGCTTGAATGGGTCGAAGAGATCGTGCGGCAGGACTGAAAACGGTTATCAACCAGCCTTTTATAAGAGAACGATGGATGTGGATCTTCAATTGCACCGAAGCGGCAAGTAACTTCTTCAGCCGCGTGCACAAGGGTAAAAAAATCAGCCCGGTGCACAAACCGCCATCGTCCGTCATTGAAGATGATGTGCCTGATGAGTCCGCCGAACAGTGGCTGGTTCACGCTGTCACTGTTCAACGCAAGCATGTGTTGTACGTCATTCACGTAAAAACTCGTTATTGCATGATTTTTGCGGACGCGAAAAAAGCGGACATCAAAGGTTTCGTTCAACGTTTTTCCGAGCGTTGGATAAATGGCGTGATTCAGCATGCGGGGCAACACGACATACTTCGTTGGTTCAACGACGAACTGATAGCGGAGCGATTCCAAGAGAGTTGTCGCGAGTACGTGTTTTACAAACGCGGACATCGCGGTGCGCAGAAACACATCAATGACATCGCCTGGGTGTTTGAGGGATGTGCTGCCGAACGAGGTTCTTTACCCCCTGACGAACTCTCGGCGGCCCGCTTCGATTCCGACATGAACAACTACCCGAGAGGCGGTAAAGAACACAAGGATTACTTCTACCCGGATGAGGAAATGATCGTTCACTGGTTAAGCCGTTACGGCGGCCTTGATGAGCTTGGCATTCAAGCAGCCCGTGAGCGGCACAAGGAAGTGAAACGGGAGATTCGGGAGGTCGTAAGGCAGCTTAATCTCGAAGCGCAATGAGCCGTCGCAATAACGCCGTGCCCCGGTCCTTTAACCTTTGAGCCCCGGCGCCTCACGAATGATGAAGTGATCCAGGTTCTCGATATGGGCGCTGAACACCCCGAACATCTGCTCGGGGTTTTTCTTGCTTGGCACCTGCTTCAACTCCGGCGTCACACCATAAAAGAAGCAAAACAACTCTTTTTCGCTCTCGATAGCGTGCTTGATCTCTTCCAGAAACGCTTTGCGTTTGCGGTAGTTGTCGATCAGTTTTTTGCTCAGGTAAACGTTGACCGAGTAAGGCTTCTTCTTCGCCTCGTCCGGTTGCTTGAACCAGACCTTCTGTTCGAAATCGATGCGAAAACTTGCGCTGTGGTAATCCTCGATTTTCTTGATCTTGCCCCAGTAAATCAGCCCTTTGTTGTCCAGCAGAAACTCGATTTTCTTGAAGAAAGAACTGTAGGGCGCCGTGTGCTCGCCAATCTTCAGCGGCATGCGCTTGAGCAACTCCTTGTCCTCGAAATTCGACACAAAACACTCCACCGGATGGGCGAAGACACTTGTCTTGTCCGGTGCCGACTCGCGGCTCGGGTGTTCGACATTACTGGCCGCTGAAGAGGATTTCGGATCGTCCCGCATCACATCAGCCGCCACCGCCGGGCTCGACGGCTTACGCACATACTCACGCCGCGTCAGCAACAACTCCGATGGGAAATGCTCCTCGCGACTGTCATCCGTTTCCGCACCGTCCGCGTCCACACCTGACGGCGGCGTCTTGAGGCTGACATAAGGACAATCCGCAACATGGCGGGTGCTGGGCGTGTTCTTGAAGTGCGGGGTGCGAACGTAATTCACGTTTTTGGCGTTGAACGTCGTCAACACATTCGCCGCATCGAAGGCCGTCCTGCATGCGTCATTGGGACATTGGAAGTGTTCCTTAACGGAATCAAACTCCATGGTCTCGTCGAAATTCAAATCGCGCACGTCATAGATCGACAGCTTGTCGTCTAGGCTGAGGCAGTAGGCGAGGTCGAATTTCATGGGTGGCTCGGGTCCTTGAGTGGGGAAGGGTATTAATAGCGGGAGGCGGGGCGGGTTGCACTCACTGTTTTCAACACAGCGCAAAATCTGCGGTAACACACCAAACCTGTGGGAGCGAGCTTGCTCGCGAAAAACTCAAGAACACCACGGGGCATCTGGTTGAACGCGTTGTCGGTCTTCTCGGACAGCTTGCTTTTTGACAAGCGGTCAGCTCGACACCTTGCCTATTGGAAATCTCCAGCTTAGGCTAGCTTAGCTAACCCTATGGAGGTGCCATATGAATGAACTGGTGCAAGTAAACATGCACGAAGCAAAATCTCAACTTTCCCAACTTGCTGAACGTGTATGGCATGGCGACAAGGTTGTGATTGCCAAGGCCGGCAAGCCTTATCTCGATCTGCTGCCTCATGTCGATACACCTCGGGCGCGCAAGCCTGGACGGTTAAAGGGGAAGATTCGGATGTCTGCCGATTTTGACAAGACCCCCGACGACATCATCGATGGATTTGAGGGCAGTCTATGAGGCGCTTGCTGTTGGATACCCATGCGTTTCTTTGGTGGCTGTCCGATGATCCTTCACTGGGAACAGACGCTCGACAAATGATCGGGGAGCCGCGTAATCAGGTCCTGGTGAGCGCCGCTTCGATCTGGGAGATATCGATCAAACAGGCCAAAGGAATGCTAGAAGCCCCAGAGGATCTTGAGGCGCTGGTTGAGGACGAGGGTTTTACCAAACTGCCGATTTCGCTGTTCCATGGACAGCAGGCAGGCAAGTTACCGGAGATTCATCGCGATCCGTTTGATCGGATGTTGATTGCCCAGGCTCAGGCGGAAGGGCTGGAGTTAGTCACCGCGGACGGGATTATTCCGCAGTACGGGGTGAGGGTAGTTTCGGCAAGGTCGTGAGGGGGGCGGGGCGCCGATGTTCCCAAACCAGCCGCAAATCCCTGTGGGCGCGAGCCTGTTCGCGATTCATAAGATCACCACATTCCCCAAGCCGACCACCAAGCTGAGGCGAGGTGGGTTGGCCCCGTTGGGCTTCGTAGCGGTCCCGGATCTGGCAAGCAGGAGCTGACGAGTCGCGTTTCGCACTAAGCGAAGAAAGCGAGTAAACAAAAACCGATCAGGAGGTCGGTCGGTTTTTTTGTGTTGGCTCTTTCAGTCCACTATCACTTCGATTGCCACTTGTCTCGATAGACGAACGCAACTTGGTAGTCATAGGAGAGCAACTGAATGGCATGGTGGAAATGAGGCTGAAGAGTGCTGACCCAGTCGGGAGATACGTTGAAACCGCCATTGTTCACATTGTTTTCAATGGGTATGCCCAGCGCTTCGATAACAGAGCCATCATCGCCAAAGTCTTTCGACAACTCCTCCCCTTCGCCCATCTCGGTTCGTTTGTCATACCATTCCAGCCTGATTTTCAGTCCCATAACGTCCTCATAGATATTTTTTGATGCTTCGATTTTTCTTCGGTGGGTCCAGCTGTTCGCCAGTCTCATAGTCGAAAGAACCTAAGTGGCTGCCATCACTTGAACGATAGGCTTCAAGTTCACCATGTAAAAAATCCCACTCGTAAATGGTTCTACCCTTCGCATCAGTCCAGCGATCCCGAAGTCCTCCCGCGTATGGGGTTTTCTTTTTTGTTCTTCTCAATCCAGGAAATGCAGTGATGTCTTCGGTTTCGGGGGCTGGGTGATAGGTGTGACCAGCTTCGGCTGTGCCTTTGCCCCTAGCACTCACCACAATATAAACCGGCCTTACCCCCGATCCCGCCGGGAACACCAGAATGAAATCCTTGTACTCCGGCGGATACACCGGGTTCACGATGATGCTGTCAGCCGCTTTCGTCGGCGGGTAAACCCAGATATGCGGTGCTTGCGGTGCAGCTTGCAGCGCCGGAATGCCCAGGATGTCGGAACCATCTACAGCCGGTGTCCAGATCAGTTCAATGCCGTCACCCAGGTCAGCCACCTGCTGGCTGCCACGCAATGTGAACTGCACGACGTCAACCATTTCCCAATCGCGATTTTTGCCGGTGTAGAAACCGTATCCCTTGAGGCTGCCGTCAATCTGTTGCTCGACCCGAAGGCGAACGCGGGTGCGGGCCTGTTTGAGCGCACGGAGTTGGTCTTCGGTGTAAAGCGAGCTGTCGCCCAGACTCGATTGTGTGACCAGCGCAACAAGGCCAATCAACGTTGCTGTTACGGCGCTCGCCGCGGCCACGGGAGCAGCGGCGAATGCCGAGCCGGCCAAGGCGAGGGAACCCAGACCGATGGGAATCGCTGTGCCACTGATCTTCTTCAGTGGCACAACGCCTGATTCATCCGCTTCGCGAGCACCCAGCAGAATCAGGTCACCGTAGTCTTTCAGGCTATCGGTCGGCACCATCCCTGAGGGATTCGAGTAATCGATGATGGCGTCCGGCAGCTTGCAGGACTTGGCGAAGACACATCCGGCTTGAGTGGGCCTTTGCCTTTCCGCTATGACCTGACGGCTGCGTTCGAAGGCGTCTTGCCTGGCCAGCATGGCCTCGTAGGCTTTTTGTCTGGCGTCCCGCTCGGCCAATTCGGTGGCAGTCATGTAGCGGTAGGTGACGTGATGCCCATCCCCGGAGGGTGGATTCTTAATCCGCGGAATGTCCTTGTTGCCAGCCACTGATCATCCTTTCGTTCATCCATCGGCAGCCCCGGAAAAGGGGCTGCGCGACGTTAACGAACGTGTCTAATCGTGGCTGTAGGACGAGTCCTTGATGACGATAAGCGTTTTCTCTTTTTATCGGGACGGCAGCGCAATCCTTACGACTCGCCGCCTTCGTGCACATGTGCCGATGAAGTTTTCCAGGCCCGATCACTCAAACTTCAACCGCTCCACTTTCTGAAACAGTGAAGCTGTGAACTCATCCCGGTCGCTCGAATGGTGACAACGTCGATGACAGTTCGGACACAGCGCCACGGCATTGCTCGGGCGATCCGAACCTTCCTGCGCCAAATGCTTAACGTGATGAACCTCAAGAAACGGTCTGCCGTCCTTTTCAAACGGAGCAGGCTGGCCACAACCTTCGCAGACACCCTTTGCCTCTTTCCGCACCCAAGCTCTCACCTCAGGATCGCGTACATAAGCGTTGCCAGAGGTGGGCAACTGCTGTGGTTTCAAAATTCCTTTCGGCTCACCCTTGAGCGATTGCTTCTCAAGCTTGGCGGCACGTCGTTCTAGCGTTGCTTCGTCAGCGGTCGGTGCAAAGTCTTCAGGAGTCAAAGTGCTTGGAGCATTCAGCGCGTCGCGAATGCTGCTAGCTACATTCGCGCCGACATTCTTGGCAGGTTTGTACCCCTGAATGCGATCACGCTTCAGCTCTTCCAGCACGGTAGAAATGTTCTGCATCCGAAACTCAACTGAGCCTTTGGTACGACCGGCGAGGGCACCTTCGCGCAAGACGCGATTTTCATGAGCCTTATTGACATTCTGACCGCTCAGCTCGCGGGACAACATGCTGAGATAGGCATCGACTGCAGCCTGAATCTCCACGTCACTCCAATCGCTGTTGCTCTTTTCCGTGTCCATACAATCGCCGAGGGTTGAAAACCCTCGGACGATACTGAGTGGCCATTACGACTGTCTACGAAAATTCCTACAGAAAAGAGCGACGAATCGTTCAGTCGGTCCTACAAAGCCATTTGCGCGCTAACCGACGGAATGCTTCGAAGACTGAAACACCTCCACAACCTTCCGCCACCAAGGCTTAACCACCGGCACCCGCCGTCGTGTGCGATTGAGCAACAGATAAGGCATATCCCGCAGCCGAATCCAGCCTTCATCCTGCCAATGCAACAGACTCAACGACATCTCCGGCCAATCCAACATACTCAACATCGGCCGATCAGAATTCGATTGCCCCGCATCACGCAAGGCTGGCACCACTTGATGAGTCAACCATTCACGCAGCAACCGATGCCCTGGCGCGTAGTGATATACCAGCAATGCATACGCACCGGACTCGCTGATCATCAACCGTTTCTCCGGTTGGCCGTGGTACTCAATCAACAACGTATGTCTCTGATCCTCGTCCAGTTTGCTGACCACACGATCATTCAGATGGAAACCCATCAAACGACCCAGATCTCGGGCACAGAACCATGGTTGGTTTTCTAGGAGGAGGGCATGGAGGGCAAGGTTGTGGCGAGTGAAGACTGTTACAGAGAAGGGATCAGTCATGACTGATCTCCAGAATGGCGAGAGTGCGGGGTAAATCGTGTTCAGGCATATCCAGTACCTCTACGTGTAGATTTAGGAGGGCCTGACCCCAGCGTAGAGTGGACTTAAAAAATCCCAACGAGCAAAGCCTTCGCACATCCGAACGACAAATCACCAAAGGGTGAGTTGCGTGTCTGTGTGATTGACCAAGCTTTCTACGTTGGGCGTTTCTTAGGCACCTGAAATGGAGCTTAGAGGTGCTTTGGTCGGGCATCAACGCGGAAGCAGCTGTAAGTTTTGTAGGAGTTTTAGCGTCGTAGCGTAGGGATGAAAAAAAACATATTCATCCGACCATAAAAAAGCCCCGATCAGATCGGGGCTTTTGCTTTTTCGATTTGTCGATTCAGGTTGCAATCAGCAAATCGCGGCGAGCTCCAGGAATCAATCCCAGCTCAACGCCCCACCAGTCTGATACTCAATAACTCTCGTCTCAAAGAAATTCTTCTCTTTCTTCAAGTCCATAATCTCGCTCATCCAAGGGAACGGGTTAGTCGTCCCTGGATACTCTTCCTTCAACCCAATCTGCGACAGACGACGGTTAGCGATGAACTTCAGGTAGTCCTCCATCATCGCCGCGTTCATGCCCAACACGCCGCGAGGCATGGTGTCGCGCGCGTATTCGATTTCCAGCTGAGTGCCCTGCAGAATCATCTGCGAAGCTTCTTCCTTCATTTCAGCATCCCACAAGTGCGGGTTTTCGATTTTGATCTGGTTGATCACGTCGATGCCGAAGTTCAGGTGCATGGATTCGTCGCGCAGGATGTATTGGAACTGCTCGGCGACGCCGGTCATTTTGTTGCGGCGGCCCATGGAGAGGATCTGGGTGAAGCCGCAGTAGAAGAAGATGCCTTCCAGAACGCAGTAGTAGGCGATCAGGTTGCGCAGCAATTCTTTGTCGGTTTCGACGGTGCCGGTTTCGAACTTCGGATCGGAGATCGAACGGGTGTATTTGAGGCCCCAGGTGGCTTTTTTCGCGACCGATGGGATCTCGTGGTACATGTTGAAGATCTCGCCTTCATCCATGGCCAACGATTCGATGCAGTACTGGTAGGCGTGGGTGTGGATCGCCTCTTCGAATGCCTGGCGCAGGATGTACTGGCGGCATTCCGGGTTGGTGATCAGGCGGTACACGGCCAGCACCAGGTTGTTGGCAACCAGGGAGTCGGCGGTGGAGAAGAAGCCGAGGTTGCGCATCACGATGCGGCGCTCGTCGTCGGTCAGGCCTTCCGGGTCTTTCCAGAGGGCGATGTCGGCGGTCATGTTGACTTCTTGCGGCATCCAGTGGTTTGCGCAACCGTCCAGGTACTTCTGCCAGGCCCAGTCGTACTTGAACGGGACGAGCTGGTTGAGGTCGGCGCGGCAGTTGATCATGCGCTTTTCGTCGACGGCCACACGGGCGGAGGCGCCTTCGAGTTCGGCGAGGCCTTCGGCGATGTCGAGGTTGTCCAGGGCAGCTTTTGCACGGGCGATTGCGGCGGAGTCGGACGCGGTTACAGCGCGGGCTTCTTGAGCCGCGACGCCACCAGCGGTGTCGAGGCGGTCCATGTTGGCTTCAGTTGCGTGCCCAGCGTTGGCGCCTTTTACAACGGTTTCGCCGCTGTCTTCTTTGTCGAATTCGTCCCAGCTCAGCATGACGTGTCGTCTCCTGCGTGAGGGCCAGATGCCCGTGTGAAAACTGATTGGTTGGTTTTTCACACGACCGTACTGGCCGCGTTGGATAGCGTTTTTTGCAGCGGTACACGCAGGCAAATAAACATAATTTTGTACGGGGTTCCGAGAGCCTCTGACGGGCGCCGAAATCGGTGAAGACTTCGGCGTGGGCTTCAGACTGGCTGTTATCCCTGTAAGGGAATATTGCAGGCCCGTTTAAGCCGGCATTATAGGGAAATTTTTGCGGCCGTGGTGGGGCGAATCCGCGCATGGAGCGGTCGAGAAGGAGGGTTTTTCGGTCGGAGCGAGGGTTTACAGGGCTTTGGCCGGATGTCGCGGGTGCAGATTTTTTTTCATAAATTTTGGCGGGCAATTTTTTTGTTCAAAAAACAGCCAGAAAACCGCCTTTTTCACTACATGTTGTGTTTTGAGTCGGTTTTCGATGGCTCCAGACACAACTAAGCCCGACCGAAGTCGGGCTGTAAAGTCACGCTTGATGATCAGCTGAAGCGAGCGGCACCAACGTGATCTGCGCCATCGGCAGCCAGTTTGGCGGCGCCGGTGTGATCAAAACCGTCAGAAGCGAGTTTGGCAGCGCCCGTGTGGTCGGAGCCATCGGAGGCGAAAGACGCCGACCCGGTATGGTCGTAACCATCAGAAGCGACAGCCGCTTGCGTGCTGTAAGCAGCCGAGCCAGTGCGGTCGTAGCCGTCAGCGGCGAAGGTGTTAGCGGCCAGGACAGAGAGGGTCAGGGCGAGGATCAGTTTGGTTTTCATGGTAGTGGCTCCAGGTTCGTTGGCGTTTTGTGCCTTGGGTGTGGAATTCATACTACGCCAGGTAATTCGATTAAAAAGCGCAAATAAACGCTTAAATAAATCGTATAAATCGATATATAAGGTTCGGCGCTTCATCTGCCTTAATAGCGGGCGGGTGGGTCGAACCTTGGGAAGGTGACAGCGGCTGATTAGCCGTTAGAGCAGCCGTTACCCATAACGCTGTAGCGCAGAATGTGGCGTTGGCCTTTGGAGTCGTCGTATTCCATTGTTGCTGGAACAACTTCACACACATTCGGGATTTCGCTCATCGATACAACTTTGGCGATGTCCAGGTGAGTGGAGTAAGTGTATTCCTCGATGGCGGGTTGCTGCTGTGCGACATCAGTCGGGACCTCGTCTGCCATGGCGGTTGCGCACAGGCTGCTGAGGGCCAGAACTAATAAAGCTTTCATTTCAAATTTACCTTTTAGAGGTCGAGTGGGGTCACGCAACCTTTTTGGGGTTGCGTGTGGAACTTAAGTACTAGGTTTTGGATTAACTGCCTTCGTGGGGGCTGCAACTTGGTTAATCACGTTGTCTGGTTGGCGAGGCTGATTTTAGGCGTGGGGTTTACATTCATATAGGTGTGCTTTTGATAAACACCTTTGGCGAATTTCGTAACAATCCCTGTAGGAGCTGCCGCAGGCTGCGATCTTTTGATCTTGGCGGTCCTCGAAGATCAAAAGATCGCAGCCTTCGGCAGCTCCTACATTGGGCATTGGTGGCCGGAATAGAGCGTTTGCACAAAACCTGTGGGAATAGTCACGACATTTAGTAGGGGCTTGTTACTACCATCGTCGAATGGTTCTATAGGCCCGGCCCGGCTACAACTGGGTCATACAAAAACAACTATTCCACCGAGGTAACAAAGATGAGTGCGGCTTCTCTGTATCCCGTTCGTCCCGAGGTTGCGGCCAACACGCTGACTGATGAGGCGACCTACAAGGCCATGTACCAGCAGTCCGTCGTTAACCCGGACGGCTTCTGGCGCGAGCAAGCCAAGCGCCTCGACTGGATCAAGCCTTTCACCACGGTGAAACAGACTTCCTTCGACGATCACCATGTCGACATCAAATGGTTCGCCGACGGCACCCTGAACGTTTCCTACAACTGCCTCGACCGTCATCTGGCCGAACGCGGCGATCAAATCGCGATCATTTGGGAAGGGGATGACCCTGCCGAAAGCCGCAACATCACCTACCGTGAGCTGCACGAACAAGTCTGCAAGTTCGCCAACGCCCTGCGCGGCCAGGATGTGCACCGCGGCGACGTGGTGACTATCTATATGCCGATGATCCCCGAAGCCGTGGTCGCCATGCTGGCGTGTACCCGGATTGGCGCGATTCACTCGGTGGTGTTCGGTGGTTTCTCGCCGGAAGCCCTGGCGGGCCGGATCATCGACTGCAAATCCAAAGTGGTGATCACTGCTGATGAAGGCATTCGTGCCGGTAAGAAGATCCCGCTCAAGTCCAACGTCGACGACGCGCTGACCAACCCGGAAACCAGCAGCATTCAGAAAGTCATCGTGTGCAAGCGCACCGGTGGCGACATCAAGTGGAACCAGCATCGCGACATCTGGTACGAAGACCTGATGAAAGTGGCAGGCACGGTGTGCGCGCCGAAAGAAATGGGTGCTGAAGAAGCGCTGTTCATCCTTTATACCTCCGGTTCGACCGGTAAGCCGAAGGGTGTACAGCACACCACCGCCGGCTATCTGTTGTACGCGGCGATGACCCACGAGCGCGTGTTCGACTACCGTCCGGGCGAAGTCTACTGGTGCACCGCCGACGTCGGTTGGGTCACTGGCCACACCTATATTGTCTATGGACCACTGGCCAATGGCGCGACCACCTTGCTGTTCGAAGGCGTGCCGAACTACCCGGACATCACCCGGGTGGCGAAAATCGTCGACAAACATAAGGTCAACATTCTCTACACCGCCCCCACCGCAATCCGCGCGATGATGGCGTCGGGCAAGGCTGCCGTTGAAGGCTTCGATGGCAGCAGTTTGCGTTTGTTGGGTTCGGTCGGTGAGCCGATCAACCCGGAAGCGTGGGACTGGTACTACAAGAACGTCGGCCAATCCCGTTGCCCGATCGTCGACACCTGGTGGCAGACCGAAACCGGCGCGACCCTGATGAGCCCGCTGCCGGGTGCGCACGCGCTCAAACCGGGTTCTGCTGCACGTCCGTTCTTCGGCGTGGTGCCGGCGTTGGTGGATAACCTGGGTAACATCATCGAAGGCGTTGCCGAGGGTAACCTGGTGATTCTCGATTCGTGGCCAGGCCAGGCGCGCACGCTGTATGGCGACCATGACCGCTTCGTCGATACCTACTTCAAGACGTTCCGCGGCATGTACTTCACCGGTGACGGTGCGCGTCGTGACGAAGACGGTTACTACTGGATTACCGGTCGCGTGGATGACGTGCTCAACGTGTCCGGCCACCGCATGGGGACCGCCGAGATTGAAAGCGCGATGGTCGCCCACCCGAAAGTCGCCGAAGCAGCCGTGGTCGGTGTGCCGCACGACATCAAAGGGCAGGGCATCTATGTCTATGTCACGTTGATCGGTGGCGAAGAGCCGAGCGAGCAGCTGCGACTTGAGCTGAAAAACTGGGTACGCAAAGAGATTGGCCCGATTGCCTCGCCGGATGTCATCCAGTGGGCGCCGGGTCTGCCGAAAACGCGTTCGGGCAAAATCATGCGCCGTATCCTGCGCAAGATTGCCACGGCCGAATACGATGGGTTGGGGGATATCTCCACCTTGGCGGATCCGGGTGTGGTGCAGCATTTGATTGATGAGCACAAGATCATGAACGTCGCGTAAGCGTTCCGAGTCATCTAAACCCCGCCAGGTGTTGAGCCTGGTGGGGTTTTTTTATGTCGATCAGGTTTGGATTTTCCGTTGCTTGGGCGGGCCTCTTCGCGAGCAAGCCCGCTCCCACACTAGATCTCCAGTGAGCAGAGAATTTGTGCCAGAAGCAGATCCAATGTGGGAGCGGGCTTGCTCGCGAAGGCGATCTGTCAGACGCCACATAAACAACTGCCAATAATTATCGGCTTCGCCTGTAGGTGATTTCCCACTGTTACCCATCACCTTTCAAGTAACTGAATGTGTAACCGCGCGCTCCGATACGGGGCATTGGGAAACGCAAAGCCCCATCATCGGGCCTCCTCAGTCCCTGCAAAAAATAAGACACAACGCTACGCTTGCCGGATTAGAAGGGTTTGCCAATAATAGGCCCGCAATTTGCAATATAGATCGGTTCACTGTCTTTTGCTCTTGCATGAATTTGCAAGGCTGTCAACGCGCCCAAGCGGCTTTCTCGGTGCTTCTGTAATTAGTTGTCGCATTGAAGAAATATCGGCTTCGGGCCTGTCGTTAGAATGCCGATCACTCGCTCGTTGTTGCTCGCGTTGAAAAAAGCGCGCGATTCCTACGACGCAGCACCGCTTTGCGGTTCCACTCATTCGCATATTGGGCTATCGCTCACTCTGCCGTTTTAGCCCTTTACCGATGGAGTCCCAAGATGAAGAAACTCGTGCTGCTTGGCGCCCTGGCACTGTCCGTGCTGTCCCTGCCGACTTTCGCCGATGAAAAGCCTCTGAAAATTGGTATCGAAGCGGCTTACCCTCCGTTCGCTTCTAAAGCGCCGGACGGCAGCATCGTTGGTTTCGACTACGACATCGGCAACGCTCTGTGCGAAGAGATGAAGGTCAAGTGCGTTTGGGTCGAGCAAGAGTTCGACGGTCTGATCCCGGCACTCAAAGTGCGCAAGATCGACGCGATCCTGTCGTCCATGTCGATCACTGAAGATCGCAAGAAGTCCGTGGACTTCACCAACAAGTACTACAACACCCCGGCTCGCCTGGTCATGAAGGCCGGCACTCCAGTCAGCGACAGTCTGGCTGAGCTCAAGGGCAAGAACATTGGCGTGCAACGTGGTTCGATCCACGAGCGTTTCGCCCGCGAAGTCCTGGCCCCGCTGGGTGCCGAGATCAAGCCTTACGGTTCGCAGAACGAAATTTACCTCGACGTCGCCGCTGGCCGCCTCGACGGCACCGTGGCAGACGCTACGCTGCTGGATGACGGTTTCCTGAAAACCGACGCCGGCAAAGGTTTCGCCTTCGTTGGCCCGGCGTTCACCGACGTCAAATACTTCGGCGACGGTGTAGGTATCGCAGTTCGCAAGGGCGACGCGCTGAAAGACAAGATCAACACCGCGATCACCGCCATTCGCGAGAACGGCAAGTACAAGCAAATCCAGGACAAATACTTCGCCTTCGATATCTACGGCAAGTAACACGTCCCGGCGACAAGTCCGAAATGGCGCAAGCAACAGGATCTCTGAGGTTTGCGCCATTTTTTCATCCCCCTTTTCGAGGACCTGAATCATGTTGAAAGGCTACGGGGCTGTCATCCTCGATGGCGCATGGCTGACGCTTCAGCTCGCCTTGTCGTCCATGGTCTTGGCCATTGTTCTGGGTCTGATCGGCGTTGCGCTGCGTCTGTCCCCGATTCGCTGGCTGGCCTGGTTGGGCGACCTGTATTCCACGGTGATCCGCGGTATTCCCGACCTGGTGCTGATCCTGCTGATTTTCTACGGCGGTCAGGACCTGCTCAATCGCGTCGCGCCAATGCTCGGTTTTGACGACTACATCGACCTGAACCCGTTGGCCGCCGGTATCGGCACCCTGGGCTTCATCTTCGGTGCGTACCTGTCGGAAACCTTCCGTGGCGCCTTCATGGCGATCCCGAAAGGTCAGGCAGAAGCCGGCATGGCGTACGGCATGAGCAGCTTTCAGGTGTTCTTCCGGGTGTTGGTGCCGCAGATGATTCGCCTGGCGATTCCGGGTTTCACCAACAACTGGCTGGTACTGACCAAGGCCACCGCGCTGATTTCGGTGGTGGGGCTGCAAGACATGATGTTCAAGGCCAAGCAGGCGGCAGATGCCACCCGCGAGCCTTTCACCTTCTTCCTCGCAGTGGCGGCAATGTACCTGGTGATCACCAGCGTCTCGTTGCTGGCATTGCGTCACCTTGAGAAGCGCTACTCGGTAGGCGTAAGGGCGGCTGATCTATGATCTTCGACTACAACGTCATTTGGGAGGCCCTGCCGTTGTACTTCGGCGGCCTGGTGACCACCCTCAAATTGCTCGGGCTGTCGCTGTTTTTCGGTCTGCTGTGCGCCTTGCCGCTGGGCTTGATGCGCGTCTCAAAAAACGCGGCCGTCAACATGAGCGCCTGGCTCTATACCTACGTGATCCGCGGCACACCGATGCTGGTGCAGCTGTTCTTGATCTACTACGGTCTGGCGCAGTTCGAAGCGGTACGTGAAAGCTTCCTCTGGCCGTGGCTGTCCAGCGCGACGTTCTGTGCGTGTCTGGCCTTCGCGATCAATACCAGCGCCTACACCGCTGAAATCATCGCCGGCAGCCTGCGGGCCACGCCGAACGGTGAGATCGAAGCGGCCAAGGCGATGGGCATGTCGCGCTACAAGATGTACAAGCGCATCTTGCTGCCGTCGGCCTTGCGCCGGGCACTGCCGCAGTACAGCAACGAAGTGATCATGATGCTGCAGACCACCAGTCTGGCGTCCATCGTGACTCTGATCGACATCACCGGTGCCGCGCGTACGGTCAACGCGCAGTTCTACCTGCCGTTCGAAGCCTACATCACCGCCGGCGTGTTCTACCTGTGCCTGACCTTCATTCTGGTGCGGATGTTCAAACTGGCCGAGCGCCGCTGGCTGGGCTATCTGGCCCCGCGGAAGCACTGATATGGAACGCATCGATCATTCATTGCCGTGGAGCCACTTGGGCAGCGAACGCCAGATTTCGGTGTTCTGTTTCGGCAATAAGGAGCGCAGTGGCGGGCGCAAGGCCTACATCCAGGCCAGCCTGCACGCCGATGAACTGCCGGGGATGCGCACGGCCTGGGAGCTGAAAAAGCGCCTGACCGAACTTGAAGCCCAAGGCTTGCTCAACGGTGTGATCGAACTGGTGCCGGTGGCCAATCCACTGGGCCTCGGCCAACTGTTTCAGGGCAGTCATCAAGGGCGTTTTGAGGCGGGCAGCGGCAAGAACTTCAACCGGGATTTCGTCGAGCTGAGCGCGCCAGTGGCCGCCGAGCTGGAAGGGCACTTGGGTGATGATCCGCACGCCAATATTCAGCTGATCCGTCAGACCATGAGTGATGCGCTGGCTGCATTGCCGCAGCCTACAAGTCAGTTGCAAGGCATGCAGCGCATTTTGCTCAGTCATGCCTGCACCGCTGACGTGGTGCTTGATCTGCATTGCGATGCCGAAGCGGCGCTGCACATGTACGCCTTGCCGCAACACTGGCCGCAATGGCGTTCGTTGGCCGCGCACTTGAACGTAAAGGTGGGGCTGCTGGCGGAAGATTCTGGCGGCAGTTCGTTTGACGAAGCGTGCTCGCTGCCGTGGTTGCGTCTGTCGCGTCTGTTTCCTGATGCGCAGATTCCCTTGGCCTGCCTGGCGACTACCATTGAATTAGGTGGTCAGGCCGATACCGGTCGCCCAGAAGCGATGGCTTACGCCGAAGGCATTCTGGCGTTCCTCGCCGAGCAAGGCCTGATCAGCGGCGAATGGCCAAAACCTGCGCAAGATGCTTGCGAAGGCATGCCGTTCGAAGGCACCGAATTACTGTTTGCGCCACACCCTGGCGTGATCAGTTTCTTGCGTAAACCCGGTGAATGGATTGAAGCCGGCGATGAGATTTTCGAAGTGATCGATCCGTTATCGGATCGGGTCAGCACGGTGTGTGCTGGTACGTCCGGGGTGCTGTTTGCCATTGAACGGCTGCGTTATGCCCAACCCGGTTTCTGGCTGGCCAAGGTGGCGGGGCGCGAAGCGCTGCGTCACGGGCGCTTGCTCAACGACTGACTGACTGTTTTTGTGAGAACCGACCGCATGTACAAACTTGAAGTCCAAGACCTGCATAAACGCTATGGCAGTCACGAAGTGCTCAAGGGCGTGTCCCTGAAAGCGGCGGCTGGCGATGTGATCAGCATCATCGGCTCCAGTGGCTCCGGCAAAAGTACTTTCCTGCGCTGCATCAACCTGCTGGAGCAGCCGCACGCGGGCAAGATTCTGCTCAACAACGAAGAGCTGAAACTGGTCGCCAACAAGGACGGCGCGCTGAAGGCGGCCGACCCGAAACAGCTGCAACGCATGCGTTCGCGCCTGTCGATGGTGTTCCAGCATTTCAACCTGTGGTCGCACATGACCGCGCTGGAAAACATCATGGAAGCGCCGGTCCACGTGCTCGGCATGTCCAAGGCTGAAGCCCGTGAAAAAGCCGAGCACTACCTGAACAAGGTCGGTGTGGCCCATCGCAAAGACGCCTACCCGGGCCACATGTCCGGCGGCGAGCAGCAGCGTGTGGCGATTGCTCGTGCGCTGGCGATGGAACCCGAGGTGATGCTGTTCGACGAACCGACATCGGCACTCGACCCAGAACTGGTTGGCGACGTGCTGAAAGTCATGCAGGCCCTGGCGCTGGAAGGCCGGACCATGGTGGTGGTGACGCACGAAATGGGCTTCGCCCGTGAAGTGTCGAATCAACTGGTGTTCCTGCACAAAGGTGTCGTCGAAGAAAGCGGCAACCCGCGTGAGGTGCTGGTCAATCCACAGTCCGAACGTTTGCAACAATTCCTCTCGGGTAGCCTCAAGTAAACCGATCTCCCGTTGCGCACCGGGATAGTGCATGCTTCGCAATCTAGAGGCTGGCCCCGATCCCTTGTGGGAGCGGGCTTGCCGCCCCCCAGTAGGAGCTGCCGAAGGCTGCGATCTTTTGATCTTGATTTTGCAAATCAAAAGATCGCAGCCTCGTTTCACTCGACAGCTCCTACAGGGGGGGCGACAAGCCCGCTCCCACATTTGATCTCTACCGGTTCCGAGATATGCGTTCATTTACGGGCTAGCATTGGCCCATGCCTTTAACACTGTTTTCGTTTCGGATTGCCCGCCATGACTGCCCATCGAATTGGTTTCCTGATTTGGCCCAGCACTAAAGCACTAACGCTTGCGCTGGCTGAGGAGGCCTTGCGTGTTGCCCAGCGTGTGCATCCGGACGTTGTCTACGAACTGTCGTTTTTGCAGGCCGAACCGCCGACCGAAGGCGCCTGGCAATTGCCGGGTGAGCCGTGGGCCGGCAAGCTCGAGAACTTCCAGAAACTGTTTTTACTCGCCGATGAGCCACCGACCACACTCGCGCCGGCGCTCAGCAGTTCGTTGAAACAACTGGTGCGAGCCGGTTGTGTCATTGGCGGTTTGTCGGCCGGTGTTTACCCGCTGGCCCAACTGGGTTTGCTCGACGGTTATCGCGCTGCCGTGCATTGGCGCTGGCAGGACGATTTCACCGAACGCTTCCCGAAAGTCATTGCTACCAGCCATCTGTTCGACTGGGATCGCGATCGTCTGACAGCGTGCGGCGGCCTGTCGGTACTCGATTTGTTGCTGGCCGTGCTGGCCCGCGACCACGGCGCCGAGCTGGCCGGTGCGGTATCCGAAGAGTTGGTGGTCGAGCGCATCCGCGAGGGTGGCGAACGCCAACGCATTCCGCTGCAGAATCGTCTCGGTTCCAGCCATCCGAAGCTCACGCAAGCCGTGCTGCTGATGGAAGCCAACATCGAAGAGCCGCTGACCACCGACGAAATCGCCCAGCATGTGTGCGTGTCCCGTCGGCAGCTGGAGCGGATCTTCAAGCAATACCTCAACCGTGTGCCGAGCCAATATTACCTGGAACTGCGCCTGAACAAGGCCCGGCAAATGTTGATGCAAACCAGCAAGTCGATCATCCAGATCGGCCTGTCGTGTGGCTTCTCCTCAGGGCCGCATTTCTCCAGCGCCTACCGCAACTTCTTCGGCGCCACGCCGCGGGAAGATCGCAACCAGCGGCGCAGCAGCAGCCCGTTCGAACTGTCGTCGGTGCCCTCGGAGCGTGGGTGACAGAGCAACCACGCCACCGGCTGAAGGCTGATTTATTCCTCCATGTCGGAGCCTTCAGAAGTCGAGATATCCATCTCTCCTCGATTGATCACCTCTTCCACGCCAAAGTCCATGCCCGTCCGCTCGAAGTAACCGATCAGCCGTAGCAGGCTCTCTTCGGAAAACCGATTACCTCGAAAACTGATGTTTTCAGCGATTTCCACCGGCAGTTCCAGTACGTCGCTGGGGACTTCGGTGATGGCGTTGCCACTGAGGTCGGCCCAGTCCAGCTCTGTCATTTGCAGCAGGCCGTGCGGTATTTCGGTGATACCGGTGTCATTCAGCAGTACGGTCGCGAGCTCCATCATCTGGCTCAGGTCAGGCGTTTGCCCCAGGGGATTGTGGGCCAGATCGAGATAATCGAGCTGTTCCATTCCCGCCAGCGCACTTGCCGATTCCGCTGACAGTCTGACGCGGCATTCAGGGATCGACAGTGACCGCAGTTGACCCATCTTGAACACCGCATCGGGAATATTGCCCAGATTACAGGCGCGAAGCCTGAGGCTTTTGAGGTTGGGGAAAGACTCCAGAAAATGCCCGACGCGGGTCGCTCCGTCGGCGCTGCGTAACTCCAGCGATGTCACATGACTGAAGTCGGCGTTCAGGGTAGGCAGGTCGCCGTTGATGTAGGAGTTGAAAACGAGTTCATAGGTGGGCTCCAGCGCCTCATTGAAATCATCCTGTTCGCTTTCATGCCGCCAGCACTGCTCCAGTGTCTGTTTGAACTGGTCGCGGTTCATGTGCTCGACAAGCTGTTGTTGGGCGGTGAACGGTTTGCCCGTCAACGGGTGTTGGGCCGGAAGGTCGGCGGTCCATGCCGCCAAGTCGTTGCTCAGTTGTGCCAACTCCGCTTCAAGGTTTGTCAGCTCGATCCGGCCGTCTGCCAGGGTGCCTGACAGTTCATAGACAAACTCGCTCGCCTGTTCGACCTCCAGGTTCGGGTACAGCGCCCTGACTCGGTTGATGTCCGCCTCTGGGGCATAGATACCCAAATCGTATGAGCTGTCGAAGTAGTGATGCTTGATCAGTTGTCGGGCGTTATCCGAAAGCGGATTGTGCGTCAGGTGTATTGCGCGTTTGGTGTACACCGGGCTTTCGAATAATTGCGACGGTAGCTCACTGATCCTGTTGTGTAGCAGCTTGGCGGTATCAAGTTTGGGGTGGCGAATAACGCTGTCGGGAATGTCGGTCAGGCCGGTACGGCTCAGGTCCAGGTAAACCAGCTCAGGCATGGATTCGACACTGGGCACCATAGTGAACGGGTTCTGGTGCAGATCCAGCATGACCAGTTTGTTCAATGAAGACAGTTTCGCCCAGTTGGCTGCGTCGAACCTGATTCCGCAATCGCTTAACACCAGCGCATCAAGGTCCGTCATTCGAGGAATGGCCTCGGGGAGGGTGGTCAGGGAAAAGCGTTTTAAATCGAGGTGGCGCAAGCCATTGAAGCGCTGAAGAAACTCGGGAACACCCTGCACAGCATTGCTGCCTTCAAGGGACAGCAATGACACATGGGGGAAATCGGCCGTCAGCGTCGGTAGATCGCCAAGAATCGGCCCGGCAAATCTGAGTGTGTAGCGCGGCGTGTCATTCGGGCCATCGAAGTCTCGCTCTGATTGTCGACGCCAGCTGCGCTGGATTTCCTGGGCCAGCAGCCTGCGATTGTGTCGAGCGGCCTGTTGTTCCAATTCGCTCAGAGGGGCCCGGGTTCGCGGGTGAACAGTGGGCGAGTCGTTTAGCCAGGTGTTCAGATCCTGATGCAGTCGCGAGAGCTCGCTGGACAGGCGTGAGAGCTCCGTGCGTGCGCCATCGGGATGCGTTTGTAACTGGACAACAACAGACTGGAGTTCCTCCTCGGAAAGGCTGGGGTAAACCTCGCGAACCCGGTCGTTGAGAGATGGCGTCGGGGCGTAACTGCGCCTGTAACCCTCTGTGCCGCCGGGCAAGCGCATGGTTGTCGGATCGTAGAACGGTTTTCGATGGGGATTTTTTGCGAACAGCTTGCGCAGTGCCGGTTGGTTCAATGCATGTTCGGCGATGCGTACTTTGAGTGACTGAGCGTTTGCTATAGAAGGGTTCAACGCATTGCGCTGTGCTTGCGGCAGCACCTGAAAAAGTCCCTGATAAAAATCACCGGGCACCGATTCGCTGTCTTGATAAACCTGGTAAGTGCCGTCTTCAGCGCGCACCAGTGTTTTCACGATCGGTGCATCGGACTGGCCAATGCTGTCGCGCACAAGTCCGTCATGGGCATAATCCCTCACTTCGATACGCAGCTCGGCGGGAAAACCGGGCAGGGAACTCAGGCTTTGCAAGGCCAGTCGGTGGGTGTCGGTGTTGTCCAGAACGTCGGAATAAAGGCCTTCACAGGCTCTGGTTGCGCGTACGGCCTCCATGGCTTTTAGTGCTGCTTCCTTGAGCCGTTGGGGCGCGCGACCGTTGTGCAGCTGGCGTAACTCGGTCCCGGTTGCATTGCTCACCAGCTCTTGCGCGACATCGGTCGGCAATCCATGCACGTCGTCGAGCAGTCGCTGGACCTGCACGTTGTCGGTTTTCTCCTGCGCGCGATAGCGTGTATCGAACAGCGATTTGTGATGCTTCAGGGCAAGTGCGGCCGTTTGTTTTCTGAATGCTTGCGTTTGGGTTTCCGGTGCTGGCATTGGCGTGTCGACAGGCCAATCGTCGTAGCTGCTCAGTAATTGATGTTGCAGGATCAGATCGGCCTTGCGATAGCGCTCGGGCTGGTCGCTGCCGATCTGTTCGATAAAGGTTTCGATGTCCCGGTTGATCCTGAAGCGCTTGATCGTGTCTGTCAGCAGCGAAGGCGGGCGATAATGTTCGACATGCATTTCGCGCATTACGTTGTCGTGGTAACCGCTGATCCGCAGGATCTGTTCGCGCTCGGCGCTGGTGAACGACTCGACGCTGTGGCCGAGGCGGCGCATGACCTTTTCCCGGTCCCAGTTCAGCGGTTGCTCCAGTTCTGTGTGCCAGGCGCCGTGGTTGTTATGCAGCAGAGGTGGCTGATAAGCATCAGTTCGGTTTGGATGCTCAATCTGAAACGTGCCTGGCACGCGGTCGGGCTTCACGGCATACAGTTTTCCCTCCAGTGGCAGCAGCGTCTTGCCCTCGTTTTGATAGAGGCCGAGGTGATCGGGTTTTGCGACTTCGGGCAAAATGAATGCTTGTTCGTAAGGCTTGAGGTCCGGCTTCCAGTAGCGGGTTTTTCCTTCGGGCGTTGTGACGGGTTTGAGTGGGTCGACAAGCGCAATAGCTTCACGAGAGAGCAGACGGCTGAGGGTTCGGGCAGCGATGGCGCCGCCCACCGCAAATGTCCCCACCTGAACCACCGTTTCGACGAACGTCATCAGATGCCCGAACGCTTCTGTTTTCAGCCCTTCAGCCAGGTCCACTATGCCTTCGAAGGTTTCGTCGAGTAACTGGTAAGCCATGTAGCCCAACATCAATTCGCCGAGAAACGGGACGAAAGGCAACGCAACGAACGTCGCGATTTCAAGGATTGTCGAGGCCACTTTGCTGAAGGCATTCCACAATGCCCATCGCGCGTTGCTGTCGGCAGTGGCGGTGGAGACGGCGAGCGTGCTTGCATCGTTGAGGATCTTGTTCAGCTGTCGCTGATAGAGATGGTTCCATAGGTCCGCTCTGAACGGGATCGCCGAAAACCGCAAATCAGGCTTGTCGATGGGCGTTTCGCGCCAGCTCGGCAGTGGGTCGCCCTGTCGGTGTTGATGCCAGGTCACGCTCTGGAGGCGACGGTTGAGGTCCGCGAAAAAATGTCCTCTTTCCTTATGGTCGACGAAGCGACTGAAGAACGTTTGATAAGCGGGCGAGCGCAGTTTGCGGGTCAACTCGGCCATGAACGCCAATGTATTCGGGTATTCCTTGAGAGGATGCTCTGGATCATCGGGAATGTAGGCAATGATCCGTGTTGCCGTGCGTGCGCGCTCCAGGCTCGCCGCGAAAATGACAATGCCGGTCAGTGAGGAGGACATCATTGTCAAATCGTGACCATATAGCGGCTGCCCATACAGTCGAGCACCCGAACGCCCTTCCAGAATGCGCAGGATCGAGAGATGGGCATCCGCTGAAATATCCTTTCGGACTTGCGCCATCTGCAGCGCAGATTGCAGCGCAGATTGGAGTGCTGTTTTGTGCGAGCCGATCACCTTCGATTTCAACACCGCGCCGGCCACCGGGTTGGACGGCCCCAGGTTGTCTTTGAGGTAAGCGTTGTACCGGGCGCCGATATCCAGTTCCCGGCATAACCGGGTAAAGGCCGGGATAGTGAGCTTTTGCTTGACCGCCGGCAGCGTATCGAACTGCCCTGAGGGCGAAGGTTTGGTGATGAACGTCGAGGCTAACTCGTAAGCCCCTGCCGCTGTTTCCGATTCCTGAAAGTTATGCAGGGCGGCGTCGAGCATCGACACGGTCCAGGTGCGCGCGGCGCCAGTCTTGATTCCGAAAAGCGGCACGGTTTGAGGGATATATAGGCGCAGGAAGGTGGTTTTGACGTCCAGTTCCAGGTCAAACCGGGTTTTCAGGGCGTCGCTCAGCAGCGGTTCGGCAAAGGCTTGTGCGCTTTGCAGCTTCGACAGCATTGAGTCCAGACGATTTCGATGGGTCCAGTGTTCCTGACTGATCTTTTTCAGCGATTGGTGCTGCTGCGGTGTTGCGGTGCCATGCCAGTCCGGCGTCATAAGCGTGGCGTTCTTGAGGGCGCTATGCGTACTGGACGGTGCTTCTAATACCCAGACTGGCAGATTGTTGAACAGGTGATGGTAGTGATCGTCCGGCTGCGTAGCGGATTCACTGCCTCCAGTAGTGGAAAGGCGATCGTTCTCGTATCGGCTCATGCGCTATTCCCTTAGCGTTTTGGATGAGCCGCCAGCAAAACAGACGATGATCGGTTCCGTGCGGTACATATTTACCGCACCGTTCGACAAGCCTGCCTATAACCTGTGCCGGCGGTTTAAACTGCGCCTTTGCGACCCTATATGTCGCATTGCCGTAAACCCGGGAAAAACCGGGGTTTGCGCTATAAGAAGTTGTCGCTTGGCGGCAAGGCCGGGCTGAAAACTGTCCTTACAATCCCCCCATCGCTCGCCAGTTTCAGGCGAGTGTTCCTCATCAGGAGACTCCGATGTCCGTTGAGCACGCTGCGGTACAACGCGCCGATTTCGACCAGGTAATGGTTCCCAACTACGCGCCTGCCGCTTTCATTCCTGTTCGTGGCGCCGGCTCCCGCGTCTGGGACCAGTCTGGCCGCGAGCTGATCGACTTCGCCGGCGGGATTGCCGTTAACGTATTGGGCCATGCGCACCCGGCGCTGGTCGCTGCCTTGACCGAGCAGGCGAACAAGCTGTGGCACGTGTCCAACGTCTTCACCAATGAGCCGGCCTTGCGCCTCGCGCATAAGCTGATCGACGCTACGTTTGCCGACCGCGCGTTCTTCTGCAACTCCGGCGCCGAAGCCAACGAGGCCGCCTTCAAGCTGGCCCGTCGCGTCGGTTTCGATCGTTTCGGCAGCGAGAAGTACGAAATCATCGCCGCGCTCAACAGCTTCCACGGTCGTACCCTGTTCACCGTGAACGTCGGTGGCCAGTCGAAGTATTCCGATGGCTTCGGTCCGAAGATCACCGGTATCACCCACGTGCCGTTCAACGATCTGGCCGCGCTGAAAGCCGCCATTTCCGACAAGACTTGCGCTGTGGTTCTGGAACCGATCCAGGGCGAGAGCGGCGTGATCCCGGCTGAGCTCGAGTACCTGCAAGGCGCCCGTGAACTGTGCACCGCGCACAACGCGCTGCTGATTTTCGACGAAGTGCAAACCGGCATGGGCCGCAGCGGCAAGCTGTTCGCCTACCAGCATTACGGCGTGACGCCGGACATCCTGACCAGCGCCAAGAGCCTGGGCGGTGGTTTCCCGATCGCCGCAATGCTGACCACCGAAGACCTGGCCAAACACCTGGTCGTCGGCACTCACGGCACCACATATGGCGGCAATCCGCTGGCTTGCGCTGTCGCTGAAGCTGTGATCGACGTGGTTAATACCCCTGAAGTACTGGCCGGCGTCAACGCCAAGCACGACAAGTTCAAGGCTCGCCTGGAGCAGATCGGCGAGAAGTACGGCCTGTTCACCCAGGTCCGTGGTATGGGCTTGTTGATCGGTTGCGTGCTGAACGATGCCTGGAAAGGCAAGGCCAAGGACATCTTCAACGCCGCTGAAAAAGAAGGCCTGATGATTCTGCAAGCCGGCCCAGACGTGGTTCGTTTCGCGCCAAGCCTGGTGGTTGAAGACGCCGATATCGATGCCGGTCTGGACCGTTTCGAACGCGCCGCAGCCAAACTGACTCAAGCCTGATAGGCCCTTCGACGCCTGATCATTCAGGCGTCGAACCAATTTTTATGCCGGACCAGATTCAATGTGGGAGCGGGCTTGCTCGCGAAGGCGGACTGACATTCAGCATTGATGTTGAATGTTATGGCCCCTTCGCGAGCAAGCCCGCTCCCACACTGGACACTGAGTAGCTTGAATGCTCGCCCGGCTTATTTTCCTCAAAGAATTTTTAGAAAGGAGTGACACCATGCTGGTGATGCGCCCCGCGCAAATGGCTGATCTGGGCGAGGTACAGCGTCTGGCTGCGGACAGCCCGATTGGTGTCACTTCCTTGCCGGATGACGTTGAACGCCTGAGCGACAAGATCGCAGCAAGCGAAGCCTCGTTCGCCGCCGAAGTCAGCTTCAACGGTGAAGAGAGCTATTTCTTCGTCCTCGAAGACACCGCCACCGGCAAACTGGTGGGCTGCTCGGCCATCGTTGCGTCGGCCGGTTATTCCGAGCCGTTCTACAGCTTCCGTAATGAAACCTTTGTGCACGCTTCTCGCGAGCTGAAGATTCATAACAAGATCCATGTGCTTTCCCAGTGCCACGACCTGACCGGCAACAGTTTGCTGACCAGTTTCTACGTGCTGCCGGAGCTGGTGGGTTCGGCCTGGTCGGAACTCAACTCCCGTGGTCGCTTGCTGTTCGTCGCCAGCCACCCGGAGCGCTTCGCCGATTCGGTGGTGACCGAGATCGTCGGTTACAGCGATGAAAATGGTGATTCGCCGTTCTGGGATGCCATCGGCCGCAACTTCTTCGACCTCAACTACGCCGCTGCCGAGCGTCTGTGCGGTCTGAAGAGCCGGACGTTCCTGGCCGAGCTGATGCCGCATTACCCGATCTATGTGCCGCTGCTGCCGGACTCCGCTCAAGAAGCGATGGGCCAGGTGCACCCGCGGGCGCAGATCACCTTCGACATACTGATGCGCGAAGGCTTCGAGACCGATCACTACATCGACATTTTCGACGGCGGCCCGACCCTGCACGCCCGTGTCTCGGGGATCCGTTCGATCGCTCAGAGCCGGGTAGTCCCGGTGAAAATCGGCGAGCCGGTCAAAGGCGCCGGTCGTCAGTACCTGGTGGCCAACGCCCAGTTGCAGGATTACCGCGCCGTTTTGCTTGAGCTCGATTACGCGCCGGGCAAACCCGTGACCCTGGATCTTGAAGCGGCCGAAGCCTTGGGCGTCGGTGAAGGTGCCAGCGTGCGTCTGGTGGCGGTTTAACGCCTGCTTTAATCCTAGAGAGAATTGCCTAGAAAGCAGCGAAGTTTCACGGGTGGCGCAAGCGGCCCGTTTGAGGAGATAGCATGATCGTTCGTCCCGTACGCAGCAGCGATTTACCCGCTCTGATCGACCTGGCCCGCAGCACCGGCACCGGCCTGACCACCTTGCCGGCCAATGAAGAGCGTCTGGCCCATCGGGTCGGCTGGGCCGAGAAGACCTTCCGCGGCGAAGCCGGGCGGGGCGATGCGGACTACCTGTTCGTGCTCGAAGATGATGACGGCCGCGTGGTGGGTATTTCCGCCATCGCTGGAGCCGTCGGTCTGCGTGAGCCTTGGTACAACTTCCGGGTTGGCCTGACCGTCAGCGCTTCGCAAGAGTTGAACATCTATCGCGAAATTCCAACGCTGTTCCTGGCCAATGACCTGACCGGCAATTCCGAGCTGTGCTCGCTGTTCCTGCACGCCGACTACCGCACTGGCCTTAACGGTCGCATGCTGGCCAAGGCGCGGATGCTGTTCATCGCCGAGTTCCCGCAGCTGTTCGGCAACAAGATCATCGCCGAGATGCGCGGCATGTCCGACGAAGCCGGGCGTTCGTCGTTCTGGGAAAGTCTGGGGCGTCACTTCTTCAAGATGGAATTCAGCCAGGCTGACTACCTGACCGGCGTGGGCAACAAGGCCTTCATCGCCGAACTGATGCCGAAATTCCCGTTGTACACCTGCTTCCTGTCGGAAGATGCACGCAACGTGATCGGCCAGGTTCATCCGGACACCGAGCCGGCGTTGGCCATGCTCAAAAGCGAAGGTTTCAGCTATCAGGGCTACGTCGACATCTTCGACGCCGGTCCTGCGGTGGAGTGTGAAACCGGCAAGATCCGCGCAGTGCGCGACAGCCAGGCGCTGGTGCTGGCCATCGGCACGCCGGGTGACGACGCCACTCCGTTCCTGATTCATAACCGCAAGCGCGAAGACTGCCGGATCACTGCTGCTCCTGCACGTTTCGCCGCCGGTACGCTGGTGGTCGATCCACTGACTGCCAAACGTCTTCAACTCAACGCCGGCGATCAAGTGCGCGCCGTTCCGTTGTCCGCTGCCAGGGAGTCGAAATAATGAATTCGCTATACATCGCAGGTGAATGGCTGGCCGGCCAGGGTGAAGCCTTTCAGTCGCTGAACCCGGTCACCCAGCAAGTGCTGTGGGCCGGCGAGGGCGCTACCACTGCTCAGGTTGAATCGGCCGTGCAAGCCGCGCGCCAGGCATTCCCGAGCTGGGCCCGGCGTACCCTGGAAGAGCGCATTACAGTGCTGGAGGCCTTTGCCGCCGCGCTGAAGAACAATGCTGACGAACTGGCTCGCACTATCGGTGAGGAAACCGGCAAACCTTTGTGGGAAGCGGCGACTGAGGTCACCAGCATGGTCAACAAGATTGCGATCTCGGTGCAGAGCTACCGCGAACGTACCGGCGAGAAGAGCGGCCCGTTGGGCGACGCCACCGCCGTGTTGCGCCACAAGCCACACGGTGTGGTCGCGGTGTTCGGGCCTTACAACTTCCCGGGTCACTTGCCGAACGGTCACATCGTGCCGGCGCTGCTGGCCGGTAATAGCGTGCTGTTCAAACCCAGCGAGCTGACGCCGAAAGTCGCCGAGCTGACGGTCAAGTGCTGGATCGAAGCCGGTCTGCCGGCAGGCGTGTTGAACCTGCTGCAAGGCGCTCGTGAAACCGGTATCGCCCTGGCGGCGAACCCAGGCATCGACGGTTTGTTCTTCACTGGCTCCAGCCGCACCGGCAATCACCTGCATCAACAGTTTGCCGGTCGTCCGGACAAGATCCTCGCGCTGGAGATGGGCGGTAACAACCCGCTGGTCGTTGATCAGGTCGCAGACCTCGATGCTGCCGTTTACACCATCATTCAGTCGGCATTCATTTCCGCCGGTCAGCGTTGCACTTGTGCACGCCGCTTGCTGGTGCCGCAGGGCGCCTGGGGCGACACGCTGCTGGCGCGTCTGGTGGCGGTCAGCCGTACGATTGAAGTCGGCGCGTTTGATCAGCAACCGGCACCGTTCATGGGCTCGGTGATTTCCCTCGGCGCTGCGAAAGCACTGATGGATGCGCAGGAACATCTGCTGGGTAACGGCGCAGTAGCATTGCTGGAAATGACTCAACCACAAGCTCAAGCCGCCTTGCTGACCCCGGGCATTCTGGACGTCACGGCAGTGGCTGATCGCCCTGACGAAGAGCTGTTCGGCCCGCTGCTGCAAGTGATCCGCTACGCTGATTTTGAGGCGGCGATTGCTGAAGCCAACGACACCGACTATGGCCTGGCGGCCGGTCTGCTGTCGGATTCCGAAGCGCGTTATCAGCAGTTCTGGCTGGAAAGCCGTGCTGGCATCGTCAACTGGAACAAACAGCTGACCGGTGCTGCGAGCAGCGCGCCATTCGGCGGTGTCGGCGCCTCGGGCAACCACCGCGCCAGCGCCTACTACGCGGCAGATTACTGCGCGTACCCGGTTGCTTCGCTGGAAGCGCCAAGCCTGACCTTGCCAGCCGCGCTAACCCCGGGCGTGCGGATGTCGTAAGACCGCTTTCGCGAGCAGGCTCGCTCCCACAAGGATTGCGCAAAACCTGTGGGAGCGAGGCTTGCCCGCGAAGGCCACGACCCGGTCTTACTGAATTGTTACCTGATGCCTATAACAACAGATTCTCGTGGAGCCTCGCTGATGAAATCCTATGAAGTCAATTTTGACGGTCTAGTGGGGCCGACCCATAACTACGGCGGTTTGTCCTACGGCAACGTCGCGTCCCAGAGCAATAGCCAGCAGTCTTCGAACCCGAAGGAAGCCGCGCTGCAAGGCCTGGCGAAAATGAAATCGCTGATGGAAATGGGCTTTCAACAGGGCGTGCTGGCCCCACAGGAACGCCCGGATGTGGCAGCCCTGCGTCGTTTGGGTTTCAGCGGCACCGACGCTCAGGTGATCGAGCAGGCGGCTAAAGATGCGATGCCGTTGCTGGTCGCCAGTTGCTCGGCGTCGAGCATGTGGGTGGCCAACGCCGCCACCGTCAGCCCGAGCGCCGACACCGCGGATGGCCGTGTGCATTTCACCGCGGCCAACCTGAACTGCAAATATCACCGCAGCATTGAACACCCGACCACCAGTCGTGTGCTGGGGGCGATGTTCGCTGACCAGAAGCACTTCGCTCATCACGCCGCCTTGCCGGCCGTGGCGCAGTTCGGTGACGAAGGCGCAGCCAACCACACCCGTTTCTGCCGTGAATACGGCGAAGCAGGCGTCGAGTTCTTCGTGTTCGGTCGCAGCGCGTTCGACACCCGTTACCCTGCACCGCAGAAATACCCGGCACGCCAGACCCTCGAAGCCTCCCAGGCGGTTGCCCGCCTGCACGGCCTGAGCGATGACGGCGTGGTCTACGCTCAGCAGAACCCTTCGGTGATTGATCAGGGCGTGTTCCACAACGATGTGATCGCGGTGGGTAACGGCGAAGTTTTGTTCTATCACGAGGATGCGTTCCTCGACACCGAGCAGATGCTGGCCGAATTGCAGAGCAAACTCGCCAAAGTCGGTGGGAAATTTCAGTCGATCTGCGTACCGCGTTCCGCGGTCTCCGTGGAAGACGCCGTTCGTTCCTACCTGTTCAATAGCCAACTGCTGTCGCGTCCTGACGGCTCGATGCTGTTGATCGTGCCGGAAGAATGCCGAGGCAACGAGCGTGTCTGGCAGTACCTGCAAGGGTTGACCAGCTCTGGCGGCCTGATCCGCGAAGTGAAAGTGTTCGATTTGAAGCAGAGCATGCAGAACGGCGGCGGCCCGGCTTGCCTGCGACTGCGCGTCGCGCTCAACGAAACCGAACTGGCGGCCGTCAACCCAGGGGTTATCATGACGGCACCGTTGTACGGCACGCTGACCGAATGGGTCGACAAGCACTACCGCGACCGCATGACCGAAAACGATCTCGCGGACCCGCAATTGCTGCTTGAGTGCCGGACGGCACTGGATGAACTGACACAAATCCTTAAACTGGGCGCGGTTTATCCATTCCAGATCAATTGAACGTCGAGAGCGTAAAAAACATGAGCGATACCCTGCAGCTGATCCTTGAAGACACCGACGGCACGCAACTGGAAACTTCCTGCACCCGCGTCGCGGTCATGTGGCAAGGTAAAGAGCTGTGGATTCAGCAAGACGGCCGCGGCCAATTGCTGATCGGCGTGGACGTCGAAGAAGGTGACGCTGAGTACGCAAACCTGCTGTTGCGCCCATTGGCGACTAATCTGGTAAGTCTGCAACTGGAAATGGAACCGGCTGAAGTCGGTGACGAAGACCACGTGCACGGCCCGGATTGCGCACACGACCACTAAGGAAACCGCTCTATGCTCGCCCTCGGCAAACTGCTTGAACTGACCCTCGCCGGCCGCGAACCGGCGGAGAAGACTCAACTGACTGTCGAAGGCGTGCGCATGCGCTGGTTGAGCGAAGGTGCGCTGGAAGTCCGGCCACCTGAAGCTCGCGACAACGGCCTGGACCTGCTGCTATCGGCCGGCATCCATGGCAACGAAACAGCGCCGATCGAGTTGCTCGATCGCCTGTTGCATGACCTCGCCCGCGGCGATTTGAAACCGCGCGCACGTATCCTGTTCCTGTTCGGCAACCCGGAAGCGATTCGCAAAGGCGAGCGTTTCATCGAGCAGGACGTCAACCGGCTGTTCAACGGCCGTCACGAACAAAGCAGCGGCTCCGAAGCCCTGCGCGCCTGTGAACTGGAGCGGCTGGCGGCGAGTTTCTTCAGCCTGCCGGATCGCAACCGTCTGCACTACGACCTGCACACGGCCATTCGCGGTTCGAAAATCGAGCAGTTCGCGCTGTATCCCTGGAAAGAAGGCCGTCAGCATTCACGCCTGGAACTGGCGCGTCTGCGTGCCGCCGGCATGGAAGCGGTGCTGCTGCAAAACAAGCCGTCCATCGTTTTCAGCTCCTATACCTACGACAAGCTCGGTGCGGAGTCCTTTACCCTCGAGTTGGGCAAGGCGCGGCCATTCGGGCAGAACGATGGGGTCAACGTCGATCTGCTGGAAACTCGCCTCAAACAGATCATCGAAGGCAACGAGCCGGCCCAGACCGAAGAGGCGCTGGACGGTTTGCAGCTGTATAGCGTGGCGCGAGAAATCATCAAGCACAGCGATAGCTTCCGCTTGAACCTGCCAGCGGACATCGAGAACTTTTCGGAGTTGGAAGTGGGTTACCTGCTGGCCGAAGACATCGCCCAGACCCGGTGGATCATTGAGGAGGAGGGTGCCCGGATCATCTTCCCGAACCCCAAGGTCAAGAACGGCCTGCGCGCCGGCATCCTGATTGTGCCGACTACCGACGAAAACCTCGCCTGAGCCTGATCTCAAGCCAGGCATAAAACCCATGTGGGAGCGAGCTTGCTCGCGATAGCGGAGTAACAAACGACATCATTGTTGAATGTTAAACCGCCATCGTCGGAACGCCGCCCGGACCAAGCTCGCTCCCACAGGTTAAGCGTTTAGACAGCTACCGCACGTGGCTCGCTACGACGCAATGCACGCATTTTGTGCAGCGTATCCGCGCACGTCTTCGCCGCTTCCTGGCCTTTATGCACAAAGTGCTCGAAGAAGAACTTCTGATGTTCTTCGCCAGCATGGAAGTGGTGCGGCGTCAGGACCACCGAGAACACCGGCACTTCGGTTTCCAGCTGAACCTGCATCAAACCGCTGATCACCGACTGGGCGACGAATTCGTGGCGGTAGATCCCGCCGTCGACCACCAGGCCCGCCGCGACGATGCCGGCATAACGACCGGACTTCGCCAGCAGCTTGGCGTGCAGCGGTATTTCAAAGGCGCCGCCGACTTCGAAGAAATCGATCTCCGATTCCTGATAACCCTGAGCAATCATTTCGGCCACAAAGCCCTTACGGCTCTGATCGACGATTTCCTTGTGCCAGCAGGCCTGGATGAACGCAACGCGCTCGCCCTGATGGTTTTTGCTTTTGCTATCGATTGCGGTGGGTTGCATGTTCTGACTCCTGTTTATGTAAAAAACAGGGCATATGAATCGAATGGGATTTAAGGGTACGCACGCTCGCACGAATGCCTGCGGACGGCCCTTTGGCGCCAATCCCGTTCTCTCTTCATCCGGACTATGACCGTCGGCCCCGGGATCACACCGGGTCTGCTGACCTTGCCGCCATCACAGCCATTGCCGTGCCTGTCGCCAAGCGCTCGCGGGCTATGCGCATTGCGCGCAATTACCGCCGGTGGGGAGTTGCACCCCGCCCTGAGAACGTTTTGCCGCCAGATTGTTTGGCGGCGAAGCGTTTTTAACACATATTTCTCACCCGTGCATTGCTGCTATCTGATGATTGCTATCGATTTTTTCGTCAGTTCAAGAAGCCTTTTCGTACCCAAGGGTTGATTATTCGTCGGCATGACCGCAGTAATTCCTGACTGAAAGGGATTTTCCCTGCTTACCGAGGCCAGATTCATGAGCGTTATTGATCTTCGCAGCGACACCGTCACCCAACCGACCGCAGGGATGCTCGACGCGATGGCCACAGCGGCCACCGGTGACGACGTTTACGGCGAAGATCCGACGGTCAATCGACTGGAAGCCGAGCTTGCGAATCAGTTGGGTTTTGCTGCAGCGCTGTTTGTTCCTACGGGCACCATGAGCAATCTGCTGGGCTTGATGGCCCACTGCGAACGCGGTGACGAATACATCGTCGGCCAGCAGGCTCACACCTATAAGTACGAAGGCGGCGGTGCGGCCGTGCTCGGTTCGATCCAGCCACAGCCGCTGGAAGTGCAGGCCGACGGCTCGCTGGACCTGGCGCACGTGGCAGCTGCGATCAAGCCGGATGACTTCCACTTCGCCCGCACCCGTTTGCTGGCGCTGGAAAACACCATGCAGGGCAAGGTTTTGCCGCTGGAGTATCTGGCGCAGGCTCGAAGCTTTACCCGTGAACATGGGTTGCAGCTGCACCTGGACGGCGCGCGGCTGTACAACGCGGCGGTCAAATTGGGTGTCGATGCCCGCGAGATCACCCAGTATTTCGATTCCGTCTCGGTCTGTCTGTCCAAAGGCCTGGGCGCGCCGATCGGTTCGGTGCTGTGTGGCTCGGTCGAGTTGATCGGCAAGGCGCGACGCCTGCGCAAGATGGTCGGCGGCGGCATGCGCCAGGCCGGGATTCTGGCGGCGGCAGGTTTGTACGCGCTGGATAACCATGTTCAGCGTCTGGCTGACGACCACGCCAATGCGCAGTTGCTGGCCGAAGGCTTGCGAGCGGCGGGTTACGAGGTTGAGCCGGTGCAGACCAACATGGTTTACGTGCAGATGGGCGACAAGGCCGAGGCCATCAAGGCGTTTGCCGCCGAACGCGGGATCAAGCTGAGCGCTGCCGGACGTCTGCGCATGGTCACGCACATGGACGTCAGCCGTGCTCAAATCGAGCAGGTCGTCGCGACATTCGTCGAGTTTTCGCGCAACTGATAGCGTTAGCGGTCCAATTGACCGTTTCTATCGTATAAACACGCTGTACCCCGCGCGCAGGGCCGATATAATGCGGCCCTTTGCCGTCGCTTCGTCTGTTGACGTTTCGCACAGGCCTTTGGCCGCAGCCTCCGTGGAAGAACCTAATGAAAAGCGCAGAAATCCGTGAAGCCTTCCTTCGCTTCTTCGAAGAGCAAGGCCACACCCGTGTAGCCTCCAGCTCTTTGATTCCGGGCAACGACCCAACCCTGCTGTTCACTAACGCGGGGATGAACCAGTTCAAGGACTGCTTCCTGGGCCAGGAAAAACGCGCGTACACCCGCGCGGTCAGCAGCCAGAAATGCGTGCGCGCCGGCGGCAAGCACAACGACTTGGAAAACGTCGGTTATACCGCCCGTCACCACACATTCTTCGAAATGCTGGGTAACTTCAGCTTCGGTGATTACTTCAAGCGCGATGCGATCACCTACGCCTGGAACTTCCTGACGTCCGACAAGTGGCTGAACCTGCCGAAAGAAAAGCTCTGGGTCACCGTCTACGCCAGCGATGACGAGGCGTACGACATCTGGACCAAGGAAATCGGCGTTCCGGCCGAGCGCATGGTTCGTATTGGCGACAACAAAGGCGCCCCGTACGCTTCCGATAACTTCTGGACCATGGGCGATACCGGCCCGTGCGGTCCTTGCACCGAGATTTTCTACGATCACGGCGCCGACATCTGGGGTGGCCCACCGGGCTCGCCGGAAGAAGACGGCGACCGTTACATCGAAATCTGGAACAACGTGTTCATGCAGTTCAACCGCACCGCCGATGGCGTGTTGCACCCGCTGCCTGCCCCGTCGGTCGATACCGGCATGGGCCTGGAGCGGATCAGTGCCGTGCTGCAGCACGTTCACTCGAACTATGAAATCGACCTGTTCCAGAGCCTGCTGAGCGCATCGGCCAAGGCCATCGGCTGCACCAACGACAATCAGGCGTCGCTGAAAGTCGTCGCCGACCACATTCGCTCGTGCGGTTTCCTGATTGCCGACGGCGTGCTGCCGTCTAACGAAGGTCGCGGCTACGTGCTGCGCCGGATCATTCGTCGCGCCTGCCGTCACGGCAACAAGCTGGGCGCCAAGGGCAGCTTCTTCTACCAGATCGTTGCGGCACTGGTAGCCGAGATGGGCGAAGCCTTCCCTGAGCTGAAATCCCAGCAAGCGCACATCGAGCGCGTACTGAAAGCTGAAGAAGAGCAGTTCGCCAAGACCCTGGAGCAGGGCCTGAAAATCCTCGAGCAGGATCTGGCCGAGCTCAAAGGCGACGTGGTGCCGGGCGACGTAGTGTTCAAACTCTACGACACGTACGGTTTCCCGATGGACCTGACCGGCGACATAGCTCGCGAACGCAGCCTGACCATCGACGAAGAAGGCTTCGAGCGCGAAATGGAAGCCCAGCGCGTCCGTGCCCGTTCCGCCAGCTCCTTCGGCATGGACTACAACAGCCTGGTCAAGGTTGATGTGGCCACCGAATTCACCGGCTATGAAGCGACTAAAGGTTCGGCGAAAGTCGTTGGTCTCTATAAAGATGGCCAGTCGGTCGACGTACTCAGCGAAGGCGAAGAGGGTGTGGTCGTACTGAACCAGACGCCGTTCTACGCTGAATCCGGCGGTCAGATTGGCGACTGCGGTTTCCTTCAGGTCGGCAACGCGCGCTTTGACGTACGCGACACCACCAAAACCGGTGGCGCCTTCTTGCATCACGGCGTGCTGGCGTCGGGCAGCCTGACCATCGGCGCGCCGGTAGAGACTCATGTTGATGCCGAAGTGCGTCACGCGACTTCGCTGAACCACTCGGCGACTCACTTGCTGCACGCGGCATTGCGTCAGGTGTTGGGCGAGCACGTTCAGCAGAAAGGCTCGTTGGTCGACAGTCAGCGCCTGCGCTTCGACTTCAGCCACTTCGAAGCCATCAAACCTGAGCAGTTGAAGGCTCTGGAAGACATCGTCAACGCCGAGATTCGCAAGAACTCCGAAGTTGAAACCGAAGAAACCGATATCGAAACCGCCAAGCAGAAGGGCGCCATGGCGCTGTTCGGCGAGAAGTACGGCGACAATGTGCGCGTACTGAGCATGGGCGGTGATTTCTCCGTCGAGCTGTGCGGTGGTATCCACGCCAACCGTACCGGCGACATCGGCCTGCTGAAGATTATCAGTGAAGGCGGTGTGGCTTCCGGCGTGCGTCGTATCGAAGCGGTCACTGGCGCCGCGGCGCTGGCATACTTGAACGCTGCTGAAGAACAACTCAAGGAAGCGGCCAACCTGGTCAAGGGTAGCCGCGACAACCTGATCGACAAGCTGTCGGCTGTGCTGGAGCGCAACCGTCTGCTGGAGAAGCAACTCGAGCAGTTGCAGGCCAAGGCTGCCAGCGCGGCGGGCGACGATCTGTCGGCTTCTGCCCTGGATGTCAAAGGCGTGAAAGTGTTGGCCGTGCGTCTGGACGGTCAGGACGGCAAGGCGCTGCTGGCGCTGGTCGATCAACTGAAAAACAAACTCGGCCGCGCAGTGATCCTGCTCGGCAGTGTCCATGAGGAAAAGGTCGTTCTGGTTGCAGGCGTAACCAAAGACCTGACTGGCCAACTCAAAGCCGGTGATTTGATGAAGCAAGCCGCTGCGGCAGTGGGCGGGAAGGGCGGTGGTCGTCCAGATATGGCGCAAGGCGGCGGTACTGACGCTGGCGCACTGGATGCGGCATTGGCCCTGACTGTTCCATTTGTAGAGCAGGGTTTATAAGGCAGTGTGTCCGGCCCGCAGTCTAGTGGCGGGCCCGAACGCGGTTTGAGTGATTATTTGGGCGCCCTTCATGGGCAGAGGCGGCTTTGAAATGGCTTTGATCGTACAGAAATTTGGAGGCACCTCGGTCGGCACTGTCGAGAGAATCGAGCAGGTCGCCGACAAGGTTAAGAAATTCCGCGAGGCCGGCGATGACCTGGTGGTTGTGCTGTCTGCAATGAGCGGCGAAACCAACCGTCTGATCGATCTGGCCAAGCAAATCAGTGGCGACGGCCAACCAGTTCCTCGTGAGCTGGATGTAATCGTCTCCACCGGTGAGCAGGTGACGATTGCGCTGTTGGCCATGGCGCTGATCAAGCGCGGCGTGCCAGCGGTGTCTTACACAGGCAGTCAGGTGCGGATTCTGACGGACAGCGCTCACAATAAAGCGCGTATCTTGCAGATTGATGAACAGAAGATTCGTGGCGATCTGAAGGCCGGTCGTGTGGTTGTTGTCGCCGGTTTCCAGGGCGTCGACGAGCACGGCAACATCACCACCCTCGGTCGTGGCGGTTCCGACACCACCGGCGTGGCCCTGGCGGCAGCCTTGAAGGCTGACGAATGCCAGATCTACACCGATGTCGACGGCGTCTACACCACCGACCCGCGTGTGGTGTCCGTGGCTCAGCGCCTGGACAAGATTACCTTCGAAGAGATGCTGGAAATGGCCAGTCTCGGTTCCAAGGTGTTGCAGATCCGTGCGGTGGAATTCGCCGGCAAGTACAACGTTCCGCTGCGCGTACTGCACAGCTTCAAGGAGGGTCCGGGCACCCTCATTACTATTGATGAAGAGGAAACCATGGAACAGCCGATCATTTCCGGCATCGCTTTCAACCGCGATGAAGCCAAGCTGACCATCCGTGGCGTGCCAGACACCCCGGGCGTTGCGTTCAAGATTCTCGGCCCGATCAGTGCCGCGAACATCGAAGTCGACATGATCGTGCAGAACGTTGCGCACGATAACACCACCGACTTCACCTTCACCGTGCATCGCAATGACTTCCAGGCCGCGCAAACCGTGCTGGAAAACACCGCTCGCGAGATCGGTGCCCGTGAAGTCGTTGGCGACATCAAGATTGCCAAGGTGTCGATCGTCGGTGTCGGCATGCGCTCCCACGCAGGTGTGGCCAGCCGCATGTTCGAATCCCTGGCGAAAGAAAGCATCAACATCCAGATGATCTCGACTTCGGAAATCAAAGTCTCCGTAGTGATCGAAGAGAAGTATCTGGAGCTGGCTGTGCGCGCTCTGCATACGGCATTCGAACTGGACGCACCGGCCCGTCAGGGCGAGTGATGCGTTAACCGAAGGGCGCGGTCTGACCGCGCCCTTTTGTTTTTTTGAATGGTGCGACTCGAGGCTGTTCTTTTGCTCGCGCTAGTCAATACTCAGGCATGTAGGGCTGCGATCGTTCCGGTTGTAGGTCGAGTGCCTTTTTTTTGCAGACTGTTGTCCCTGAAATGAAATGCGTGAGGAGAAAGGTATGCTGATTCTGACTCGTCGGTGCGCAGAAAGCCTGATTATTGGTGATGGCGAAATCACCGTGACCGTGCTCGGCGTCAAAGGAAATCAAGTGCGTATCGGTGTCAACGCCCCGAAAGAGGTTGCGGTCCACCGTGAGGAAATTTACCTGCGTATAAAGAAAGAGAAGGACGAAGAACCAAGCCATTAATTTTTATCGTTTTTTATGTTTGCAAACGGGGAAGAAGCTGGTTAACATACGCCCCGTGTTGCGGAGAGCTGGCCGAGTGGCCGAAGGCGCTCCCCTGCTAAGGGAGTACACCTCAAAAGGGTGTCGGGGGTTCGAATCCCCCGTTCTCCGCCATTATTTGCGTAGTACGTTGTAATCTAGCTTCTTCGGTAAGTGTTTGAAATTACTAGAAAAAGTGCTTTACATAGAGATTAAACGGCCTATAATGCGCGGCAACAAATGCACTCGTAGCTCAGCTGGATAGAGTACTCGGCTACGAACCGAGCGGTCACAGGTTCGAATCCTGTCGAGTGCACCANTTTAAGAGTTGTTTGCAGTAATGTGAATGACTTGACTTCAACCAGTTGTGATCTGGTATAAAAACACAAATGCACTCGTAGCTCAGCTGGATAGAGTACTCGGCTACGAACCGAGCGGTCACAGGTTCGAATCCTGTCGAGTGCACCAAACACCAAAAAGCCCGCGTTTAACGCGGGCTTTTTGCC
>NZ_SOPU01000003.1:507236-512304 GCF_004402115.1 Pseudomonas sp. F01002
GTCTGGGATTTGGCTTTACCCTTGGTGCATCCTCTCTCATCGAACTCAATGTGTGCGCTACGACCTCGCTGGGTGTCGTAACGGTAGCTCGTGGCCGAATTGCGAATACTGATCTTGTCTGGCTTGCCAAGGGCGCTCTCGACATCCTGCTGACTCATGCCGGCAACAACCCGCTGATTGATGATCGCTTCGCGGCGTTCTTTAGCGCTGATGAGGTTTCCACATTTGTCCTCGGTCTTGCCGACGACGGTCGGATCTCTCCTTTTGATTTTCATACCTGATATTTCGCGAATGCCGGCTTCCGGCATGAGAGCGGTCACGCTGCCCGGTGTGAAGGTGCGGACATCCTGAAGCGAAAGGCTGTCTCCGGCCGTACAGCTCAACGTAGTGAAGGTAATGCGCCCGTTGGCCGCCTCGCAGCGGTGAACGGTCGTGGCAAGCGCCCAGGGCGACGGGCAGAGCAGGGTGATCAATAAAAAATAATGTGCATTCGATCGCATCAAACGTCCTCCATGACGGTCCATCTGAAGGGTAGTCGTTACATTTTTCGGCTGTGGTGTGTTTTCTTTTCAGGATGAGTCGTCGCAGTTTGATGGATCAGGCAGCGCTCAGGTTTGTCTTGCAAGCGCTTGTTTCAGCCACGATTTTTTAACGTTTAAAACCGTCGGGCGGTGTATCATTGCGCCCGTCAGCCCCGCCGGGGCTTGTGGAATACCTCCATGGACTTACCCAGTAGTTACTCAGTACCCCGTTTTTCCAATCATGAATTGACTGATTGATCCTTCCGGCGTGCCCCGCTGCTGGGAGTGGAGTTCGCCTATGTCTGAAGTTGAAGTAAAGAAAACGCAGGAAAGCTTGCAGGACCGCCTCGCTCAAGTTGTTGAGCTGCTGCAGCGTCAGCGGGTGGTCGAAGACCTGACTCACCGCCAGGAAGGTCCGCATCACGACCGGGTCGAGAACCTGGTTCACCGGCAAAACCTCGTCGAGTTGCAACGCAAACTCGATGATCTGCACTCCGCCGACGTCGCCTACATCCTTGAAGCCTTGCCGCTGGGCGATCGTCTGACGCTCTGGCAATTGGTCAAGGCCGATCGCGACGGCGACATTCTGCTCGAAGTATCCGATTCGGTTCGTGAAACGCTGATCGCCGACATGGACGATCACGAGCTCCTGGCTGCGGCCAAGGACATGGACGCCGACGAACTTGCTGACCTGGCCTCCGAGCTGCCGCGAGACGTCGTCCACGAGCTGATGGAAACCCTCGATGGTCAACAGCGTGAGCGCGTACGCTCTGCGTTGTCCTACGATGAGGAACAGGTCGGTGCGTTGATGGACTTCGAGATGGTGACGATCCGTGAGGATGTCAGTCTCGAAGTGGTTTTGCGTTACTTGCGGCGTCTCAAGGAACTGCCGAGCCACACGGACAAATTGTTCGTGGTCGATTATGACGGTGTCCTCAAGGGCGTGTTGCCAATCAAGCGATTGTTGGTAAACGACCCGGAAAAACAGGTTTCTGAAGTCATGGCTAACGACCCGGTGAGTTTTCACCCGGACGAAGACGCCTATGACGCGGCTCAGGCGTTCGAACGTTACGACTTGGTCTCGGCGCCTGTAGTCGACAAGAACGGCAAGCTGATCGGCCGTTTGACCATCGATGAAATGGTCGACCTGATTCGTGAAGAGAGCGAAAACGAAGTTCTCAACATGGCGGGTCTGCGCGAAGAAGAAGATATTTTTGCGTCAGTCTGGAAATCCCTGCGTAACCGTTGGGCCTGGTTGGCCGTGAACCTGATTACCGCGTTCATCGCATCCCGGGTGATCGGTCTTTTCGAAGGCTCCATCGAGAAACTGGTGGCGCTGGCGGCATTGATGCCGATCGTGGCCGGTATCGGTGGCAACTCGGGTAACCAGACGATCACCATGATCGTTCGGGCCATGGCGCTGGATCAGGTCAGCACCGGCAATACTTCGCGCCTGATGCGCAAGGAATTGGCGGTAGGGCTGATCAATGGCCTGGTGTGGGGCGGTGTGATCGGCGTCGTCGCCTATCTGCTGTATGGCAGTTGGTCTCTGGGGGTGGTGATGACCGCTGCCATGACGCTCAACCTGTTGCTGGCGGCATTGGCGGGGGTGTTGATTCCCATGACCCTGGCGAGGCTTGGGCGCGATCCTGCGATGGGCGCCAGTGTGATGATCACCGCCATGACGGACAGTGGCGGGTTCTTCATCTTTCTCGGGTTGGCGACGATCTTCCTGCTCTGACTTATCGACATCAGAAACCCGCCAATCGGCGGGTTTTTTATGCCTGAATTTCAGGCAAAAAAAAGCCAGCAATTAAGCTGGCTTGAACTTTCGGATGAAATCAGGAAGCGTCTGCGGCCATTTCGGCATCATGCGCAATCAGCGAAACAAGTGCGTTCTGCTGACGGTGGGAAAGTTGGCGGAAGCGTTGCAGCAGTTCACGTTCGTGCAATGACAGCTCCGGGCTGTCCAGGCGCATGCTCAATTCTTCGCCCAGCGCGCCTTCCTGAATAAGGCTCTGCTCAAGGCGCGCGATGATTTCGGAGTTCATGCTGCGATGATGATTGCGAGCCACCTCGGCAATGCGTTCACGCATTCCGTCTGGCAGACGTACGACGAACTTGTCAGCCGTACGGCTGGAATAAATTGCCTGTTTCAATGGGCGCATATATTTAACCGGTTAGTTCAGGGGAGCGGTTCTCGGGATTGGCCGCAGGATGTCTGATAGGACAAGCGGTCTGGCCAAATGTTCAACCTGAATTGATAAAGGCTCGCATCATGCCTCAAAGTAGCCAGTTCGTTGGCGTCAATTCTGTGACAAATATTGAACTGGATAAAGGCGTTATGCCAGCACCAATTATCAGAAATGCGGACTGGTTTGAAAAGTTTGCGCTGGTCCGTATTACTGACCGCCTCCCCTTGCCCGACAGGTGATGTCCTGGGACGCCTGAAGGCGCATGCTGTGCAGATTCGATCGGTGTTCCTTACTTGTACAGGATAGTGGCAATTGGCCGATTTACTAGGGGGAGACGTGCAGTGGGAGGTGATTTCAGGATGGATGGCAGGCTGATTTACTTGATGGGGCCTTCTGGGTCCGGCAAGGACAGCCTCATCGAAGCCGCTCGAGAGCCGTTGCAGACGCTCAATTGTGAAGTGGTGCGTCGGGTCATCACGCGTTCGGCCGAATCAGTGGGCGAAGATGCGATTGGCGTTTCCCGGGACGAGTTCGAGCAACACAGAGTCGAGGGCGATTTCGCGCTGTGCTGGAACGCCAATGGCCTGGATTACGGTATTCCGATCGAAATAGATCAATGGCTCAATGACGGTCGGCATGTCTTGCTCAACGGCTCTCGCGGCCATCTGGCTCAGGCGCTGCACCGGTATCCAACGCTATTGCCGGTTCTATTGACGGTCAAGGATGAAGTCCTGCGAGAGCGCCTGCTGCGCCGTGGTCGCGAAAGTTTTGCTGAGATTGAAGCGAGGCTGCACCGCAATGGGTTATTCACGGCAGAGGGTTCAAACGGAGACACGCGGATCCATCGACTCGACAATTCAGGCGAACTGTCCACTACAGTTGCCAATTTGCTGGACCTGTTGAGAGTTAACGCAGTACCGGATCGAACTTGATCTTGCGCCCGGCAATCAGCGCCAGCACAAACAGCGCACCGAACACGCCGCTGGCGATCAAAGGCAGGGTAAGAACCGTATCCTGGACCACTGACAGATGAAGAATGCCGCTCAGTAAGGCGAGGATGAAAAACCCTGCGGCTGATTTGGACATGCGGTGCTCCTGATGGGGTGATTCAAAATACCAAACGTTCTGAAGACTGAGCTGGCAGCAGAATGCCTTCCTGGCTCACCTCATGGCTGACAAAGCTGCTCTGATCGCTCATTACCGCCAGTTGAGGTGCTCTTTGCACCTGAAGGTAATGAGGCATGCGTTGAGCAACCGGCTCAACACCGCTCTCGGGGACAAAATGAAAGCCCAGCAGAATCGCCAGAGCGATCGCGATCGAGAGTAAAAGGGCGCTGTTCATGAGGCTTGCCTCCGTTGTTCTTCGAGAACAGCTAAAGCAGCCCGCATGCCAAGAGTCTAACGGTAATTAAATCCTTTAAAAACAATGAATTAAGATATTTTTCCGAAGTGCTCGCATTGCATTTTGCAATAATGGCTTTTTGCGGTGATGCAATTTGCACGGTAAACAAAGCCGCGCTCCTGCGAGGCGTCTGCCTACACTTAAAAAGCCCAACGGACGACATGACAAAAGCGGGCCTGCCCGTTAACATGCACGCCGTCTATCGCACCGTGTTTCTTTGTGGTCGATCTGTGTCTCAGTAGCTCAATTGGATAGAGCATCCCCCTCCTAAGGGGAAGGTTGGCAGTTCGAACCTGCCCTGGGACACCATATAACTCAAGGCCTCTAGAAATTCATGACCCCTCCGATAAACCCTCATGGGTGCTGGGTGGGTGCAGGCGGATTGCTTCAGGCATAAAAAAGCCCCGCTCAGATAACTCTCTGGCGGGGCTTTTTCATAACCGTTCCTTCATATTAAGGAAAGGTATGGATACGCTGATAAGTTCGCTCTGGCCACAATTGCGTCTGTCAGGGGGCAGTGCTGTTGACCCAAAACTGGCGCTCGCCAAGGGCTGAATTCGGCCTAGGCTCTTTGGTAAGAAAAAGAATTTTTAGATGGGGGTTGACCACGTATTTTAATCCTGTACTATTTGCCTCCCGCTAACGAGCAGCTTGATGTTGTTTCTGGCCTAAGTGATTGATTTTATTAATAAAATCAGGAGCTTTTAAGGGTGCTACTTGAGGGCGTTTGCTGTATAATGCGCGCCTCGGTTGAGACGAAAGATCTTAACCAACCGCTCTTTAACAACTGAATCAAGCAATTCGTGTGGGTGCTTGTGGAGTCAGACTAATAGTCAACAAGATTATCAGCATCACAAGTTACTCCGCGAGAAATCAAAGATGTAACCAACGATTGCTGAGCCAAGTTTAGGGTTTCTTAAAAACCCAAAGATGTTTGAACTGAAGAGTTT
>NZ_SOPU01000030.1:0-401 GCF_004402115.1 Pseudomonas sp. F01002
GTACAACACTTTGACCCGGTTGCGGTGACGATTCAGAAAAACGAAGAGTACGGGATCGAACACCGCAACTTTGATATCCAGTTCGACCAGGGCAGCCAAGCCGTCGATGGACTTTCGAAAGTCCACCGGTTTCGGGTAGAGGTACACTTTTTCAACGCTGGCGTTGGGACGCATCATGGTGATGGGCTCCTGAGGGAAATCGGGAGCACAGCATCAGCTGTCAGCTATCGGCTTGGAATGTGGGGTTCGTGGAGCGGATACAATACCGCTACCTTGATACCCAGCTCGACCAGGGCCGCGAGGCCGTCGATGGATTTTCGGAAGTCCACGGGCTTGGGGTATAGGTACACTTTTTCGACTTTGGCGTCGGGACGCATCATGACGGACTGGCTCCAGAAAGA
>NZ_SOPU01000030.1:419-148309 GCF_004402115.1 Pseudomonas sp. F01002
AGTTAAGGATCGATACGACGCTGTTGATGAATAAAATCAACAATATCGCCGTCGGGTGTATACCCACTGACGGTCTCTCGTAAGATTTGGCGAACCCGCGAATAGTCGTCATCTCGAACCGCGTTAAGAAGTTCATTGAGTTTCGTCTTAAGCGCTTCCCAAGGGAGATAGTCTTCGTTTGCACTCATTATCATAGGGTGTTGTGTCGCGACGACGTTATCACCAATGAGGAGCTCTTCGTAAAGCTTTTCACCAGGACGCAAACCCGTAAACTCGATTGAGATATCACCTTGCTGATTTTTCTCCGAGCGCACACTAAAACCAGATAAATGAATCATCTTTTCAGCAAGTTCGACAATCCTTACTGGCTCCCCCATATCCAAAACAAATACGTCACCACCTTGACCCATAGATCCAGCCTGGATGACTAACTGAGCGGCTTCAGGAATAGTCATAAAATAGCGAGTGATTTTTGGATGGGTTACCGTTAGCGGCCCTCCGGATTTAATCTGTTTATGAAAAAGCGGTATCACTGAACCAGAGGATCCTAATACATTGCCAAATCGGACCATGGTAAACCTTGTTTTATTCACTTGAGAAACGTTAGCGACATCACCAAACATTACTGGCGCTACTTCTTGGCTTAGCGCCTGAAGAACCAACTCCGCAAGACGCTTTGTACTACCCATGACATTTGTAGGGCGCACAGCTTTATCCGTGGAGATAAGCACAAAATTGGAAACTCCCGCCTGGACAGCCGCTTGAGCAGTATAGAGAGTCCCGATGACATTATTTAGAACTCCCTCTGCGATATTATGCTCCACCATTGGAACGTGTTTATAAGCTGCCGTATGGTAGACCGTGTCGACACGCCAGCTTTTCATCACATCCAAGAGCTTTTCCTGACTTCGAACAGAACCCAAGATAGGCAGCAATTTTATGGGCAATGACTCACGAGCAACTCGTTGCTCTAGTTCAGACAAAATACTATATAGATTAAACTCACTATGTTCGAACAATAGTAAAGTGGTTGGTCTTAATGCTACTATTTGGCGGCAAAGCTCTGAGCCTATAGAACCACCGGCACCTGTGACAAGAACCGTTTGATTTTTTATACATTGCTCGAGTAACCCGCTCTGCGCGGGCACTGAGTCACGCCCCAACAAATCAGCAACATCAACTTCTTGAATATCATCTACTTTTACCCGACCACTGGCTAAGTCCATAAAACCAGGAACACTACGAACGTGTAATGGAAAACCTTCCAAAAACCCTAGAATCTCGCGACGCCGCCCCCTGTTAGATGATGGGATAGCCAACAATATTTCCTGCGCCCCCGTAACATCAATCATCTGTTGGATATGTTTTGGTTTATAAACGTGAAGGCCTGAGATAACTCTATCTGCGATAGTACTGTCATCGTCTATAAAGGCTACTGGTCTCATAACCCGCCCCATACGCAGGGCAGCTACAAGTTGATTTCCCGCGGCCCCCGCGCCATACACTGCAACCCTAGTTAAACCATTGTCCCGACTAGTAAATGGGACATGTTGAGCTGCGGAAAACCAATCCCCCAGAAAATATTGACGCATCGCTAAACGCAAACCGCCTACCATCATCAGACTTAACCACCAGTAGTTAAAAATGATAGAGCGCGGGACAACGTTTTCGTGGTTGCTATACCAATAAACTACTATACCGAGAGTTAGCGACGATAAAGAAACAGCCTTGACAATCGCAATTAAGGCATCGTTTCCAAAATATCGCATTACAGCCCGATACATTCCGAATCGAACAAATAGAGGAATAGCGATAATAGGCGCGCAAATAAAAAGCCATATGTGGTATATCAGCGGATTGATAAACTCATCCAATCCCAACCTTACAACGAATGCCATCCATAGGGCTAGCCAGACCAACACCGTATCGGTCAAAACTTGAATTAGCCTCTTCTGGCGCCGCGGTAAGCCTAGAAGGAACTCTCTCAATCTATCCATATATCCTCCGAACACCTTACTACCTCTGCCAGCCTACATGATTGCTAATATTTAGATGCCCAAGAGAGCTGTTGAAAATAACCTGAACATAATTAGGTTAGCGGGCTTCTACCGCACCTGCATTATATTTCACAGCAATGAAAATTAATGGCACGTAGGCAAACAGTAACGCAACCACTCCATCAAAAAAATCGATTACCACAAGGTACGCCAAAGGGAGCAGCCAAAAAATATTGATCAGCCCAACGGCCAAAGTCACCGAAAAATGATTGCCAAAACGACGCGAAGCGAATTGGTAAGCATGGCTACGGTGTGCTTCATAAACTTTATCTCCTCTTAGCAAACGACGAATCAACGTGAAAGTCGCATCAACGATAAAGACACCGAGTAATATCAGCCAGCACCAAAAAAAATTTGAAAAAACGTTGGCTGCCTGTAAAGAGAAAATTGCGAGCGTTATACCCAAGAAGCCGCTCCCTGCGTCGCCCATGAATATTCGTGCAGGTGGAAAATTCCAATATAAAAAACCTGATACAGCAAAAGCTAATAACAAAGGTCCCCATATTAACTGCGGAAAGCCACTTACAAAGTACAGCAAAACAGCGCTTAAGCAGACAGTCACCGCTTCGATGCTAGCAATTCCGTCGATACCATCCATGAAGTTATAAAGATTCAACATCCAAACCAGATATATTGCTGCAATTATATAAGCGAAAGGGCCGATGTTGACATCGACTCCAAATATAATTAATGGTGGCAAACTAGCCACCCAATATAACGCCCAGCAAGCGGCTATGAAATGTCCAAGCAATCGCCAACGCGCAGCCACATGCCCATGGTCATCGAGAAATCCCAGTAGCGCAACCACTCCACCTGCTCCGATTAATCCGAAGGCTTGTGCCCAGGAGAGATAGCCTTCAATAGAAAGGAGAGGAAGAAATAAAAGAAAACTCAGAACGATCGCTACCCCACCACCCCGCGGCGTAGGATTCAAGTGCGAACTGCGAACATTAGGAACATCAATAAGGCTGTGTGACAACGCATAAACGCGAAGCAATCTAGTTAGAAAAAGCGAACAAATAAAAATAACAGGCAGCAAATACCAGGCGTTCATAGTTTACGGCTTCCTTGGAAATATTTTGCTGTTTTTATTAATGCGTCGTCAATGCTAATTGGCGGCACCCAGCCCAATAATTCTTTATTTTTTTTAATATCGACCTGAAGGGAACCACAAAGGCGATCAGCCAATTTCTGCTGACCAAAAATCCGTGCAATCAACCTGAGTAACCCGACAGGCACTGGCAAAAGCCTGGATTTCTTACCCATTGCACTGGCAATTTTTCTTAACAGCTCAGTTGTGGAAAGGTCTTCTCCGTCACTGACTAAAAACACTTGATTCGCTGCTGCAGGGTGGATCATACAATGAAATATGAAATCGACGAGATTATCCAGCGACAAAAAGCTTCGCTTATTGTTAATTCGTCCAAAAGGTAGCGGTATACCTTTTTCCACAACTCCCATCATACTTAAAAAATTCGCTTTAACGCCCGGACCGTAAACTAGCACCGGTCTAATGATTACAACTTGCATAGAGGTTTTGGCTGCGATTTCCAATAAGCCCGTTTCTGCTTCAAGTTTCGAAATACCATACTCATCCACTGGTGAGGCGGCTGAATCTGCAGTATAAGGAATACCAAGGGGTGTACCTTCACCATTTACTTTAACCGAACTTATGAAAATGAATCTTTTTACGCCTGCTGATGCGGCTTGCAATGCGAGATTCAATGTGCCATCGACGTTCACTCTACGAAACTCAGTCATAGAATCAGCAGCTAGATCCTTCATAATATGCACTCGAGCTGCAGAGTGAACAACTAGAACCACCCCTTCAAGCGCTTGAGTCCAATTCTGTTCCGCATTCAATCCGTTAAATAATACGGACTCAAACGCCATACCAGAGAAGGTATTTGGATTGCGAGTCGCCACACGTAGATCGAATAGTCCACGACGAGAGAGGTCATGCAAAACTGCATCCCCCACAAACCCCGAAGCGCCTGTCAATAGTACTTTTTCCCGATAAGAATCCATTTGTTCACCGAAACCAGCATATCAAAGAACTATTCATTGAAAATAGCTCATCAATCGTTCATTGACCAATCGAACATCAAAATTTTTCTGGGCAATTTTAAAACCCTGCAATCCCATTGCCTCAATTTGCGTGGGATTGTTTATAAAATGCATCATTTTTTCCGCAAGTGCCTCCGCAGACCATGGCGGGACTATAAAGCCGTTGAGCCCATCAATAACTGTCTCTCTACAACCTGGTACATCGGTCGTAATTACCGGACGACCAATTGCCATTGCTTCCTGCGTGCTTCTTGGAACTCCCTCCCTATACGAAGGAAGGACAAATACACTGGAACTGGCGAGCCAACCAGCAACATCATCGACATGACCGCGATGATCCACCAACCCTTCACTGATAAGTGCACTGACACCGTTAGAAGTCAAACCGCCAGGGTTAGACTCATCAAGACCACCTAACATTACAAACCTAGTACTCGGAGACTTACGTTTTACTAATCTTGCCGCTTGAATGAACTCATTAACACCTTTTTCCGCAAGTAAGCGACCAACAAATATGAAACTTATGGGCTCTACTGGGGGAACAGTATAAGGATAATTTGACAGATTCAAACCTATACCACCAAGCACGCTGACTTTAGACACTTTGATTTTATACTTTTCTACCAAGTCAACAGGATCATCTTTGTTCAAGAAAATCAGCCGTTCCAAAAAAGGAAAGGAAACTCGATAAAGAAAGACTTGAATGAACTTCAACAACCTTCCTTTGAGTGCCACTCCCTCGGGTCGCTCTGTAAAGACGTATCCGAGCCCCTCAAGCATACCTATCCGTCGCTTAACTCCAGCCATCACAGCGGCTAAAGTTCCAAAGATTACAGGCTTCGAAAAATAACTAAATACTATATCAGGTGAGATGACCTTTAACAACTTGACTAACTTGTAAGTGTTAATGATATCGCCTAGAGGGTTCAATCCTGTACGACTAAACACATAATCAACAGGCAAGGCTCCTAAAGCCCTCACTTTCGCTCGAGTGTCATCGTCAAAATCAAGCGCAAATGCAAACACTTGATTCCCTTTTCCTACAAGGGTTTTAATCAAGTCAGCTCTGAATCCTAGGACACAGGCCGCTGTAGTCCCCATTAACACTATCTTCATTTAAACAAACGTCCATAAAGTCATCGCAGGCGATCGGAGCTCATCGCAATGTGCTCCACGGCTGCTGCCACTACATTGAAGTGTAATACAGTACCCGCATACACTGAATTAGCATCGATACAAGATACCACGCATTAAGCAAGAGGTGCGATAATGGGTGCTTTTTGAGCCTCTAGCCTGCGTCATGGTGCATACAGATTCGCCCAGGTGGTTACAACGGCATCTAGCGAATAGTTATCAATTACTCTCTGCCTTGCGCGTCGACCGAGTGCTCGGGCCGCTGATGTATCCATATCGAGTGCTAATCTGATAGTAGCTGCCAATTCTTCCACCTTGCCCGGCCGAACTATAAGCCCCCCTTCCTCGCCAACAACCTCCTTTACACCACCACAGTCCGTGGCGACAACAACTCTTTCGGTTGACATCGCTTCAGCTACCACAAGACCAAACCCTTCCCATGCAGACGAAAGGACATAGACATCTGCGGCACTATAAAATCCTGCAACATCTTCCCGGATTCCGAAAAATTTGACGCGATTAAAAATTTCTAATTCTTTGCATAGCGCAATAAGTTCGCTCTTTAACTCTCCGTCACCAATAATCCAAAGCGTTATGGCCTTGTCAACTCTGCATAAAATTTCAAATGCACCCAACAAGCAGGGATAATCTTTTGCGGTAACTAATCTTCCAACGGCTAAAATCACTTTCTCATTCGCAGAGATCCCTTCAGCGCTTCTAATATTAGAGCGAGACAATTCATCGAAACTGAATTTATCCGTATCAATTCCGTTCGGTACAACAAGCATCTGACCGTGCCTCACTGCCCCTTTAGACTCAAAAGCTTCAACCGCACCGCGACTGACGTTCGTAGTTACATCTGCGAGAAAATTTGTCATCCTATAGGCATACATCCTGAGCCTACCACCTTCATTATTACTGTGAGCTGTGCATATAAGTCGCGGAACATGAGTCACTAATCGGACCAGACGCGCTAACAAATTTGCATGAACCATATGAGAATGCACAACATCTGGTTTGAAGGATTTAATTAAAGCTCTTAACGACAAAAAGCTTCGAACCCCCCCGCAGATCGATTTCGTACTCCCCAACCCTATGGCCCTAACAGACTTATCAGACGATATCAATCGTCCAGAACCAGTTAGATAGACAATCAATACATTATGATTACGGGAAATAAGCCGTCGAGCCAAATCTAATACCTGGCGCTCGGCTCCGCCTACATCTAAACTAGTGATAAAAAATAATATATTCATGAAAACCTGTTAAGCAATGTATATAAATAGCACTGTACGGAACGAATAAGATATTTTGCTTTAAAAAATATACTTGTTTCCCTTCCTATTTGCGACCAGTAAAAAACCAGGAAACCCTTAGGGTTTTTGCGCAAATTAGAAGAAAAATTTCGAGAATAACCATCATCAAGGTAATCACAGAGATATAAAATTTCATTTGGAAAAAAATATATTAGCCCCTCGTCACCTATCTTATTCCAAACATACAGTTCCGGAACAAACTTCTCTCCTGGAAAAACGGGGAATTTATGCCTTATTAGCATTTCGGTTTTAAAGACATAGGCCAAATCGCCTTTGAAAAGATGTCCTGCTCCAGTAGGTGTCAATATAATTGGCATATCGCCAACATTTAATTTAACGCCTAACAATTGCATATCAAAATAGGCTTTCCGATAGCATAAGCCGACCGTACCTTCATCACTTGGTTGATCTATCGAGCTTAAAATCGTTGCAATCGCTTTTGGGACTAGAGCATCGTCACTATCAACTATGAACAACCATGGTGTACTTACGTGAGCGGCACCACTATTTAATGCAACATGCTTTCCACTATTTAATTGTTCAACAACACGAATTTTGAACGGAGCAGAACTAGCGAAGCCCGTTAAAATACTTTGCGTGTCGTCTAGACTACCGTCATCAACGATCAACCATTCAAATTCCATGCAGGTCTGGGCACATAGGCTCTCAAAAAGCCGTGGAAGTGTTGTTGCTCTGTTATAAGTTGCTGTAAGCACAGTAATCACAACTTTACCTCGCCCGACGATTTAATCGTTATATCTACAACCACAAATATTAACGCAAGCAGCAAACATGCTTCAGTGATAACGAACCCCATCACTATCCCGTTAACGCCATACCAAATTGATAGTAATGTTGCAAACAACATGGACATTATGGAAAAAAACATCATGAAACCACTGGTTATTTTATCCCGGCCCATCGGTATTAATATGCAGAGCCCGATCGCTTGATTGGCTAGCCTAAAAGGAATAATCCATACAAATATCTTTAGTATGCTGCTTGCTATTATAAAACCCGAACCTAAAACTGCTTGAATTAAAAAATCGCCTACGAAGAATATTGAACCAGCGGCAAGGATACCCATCGCAAACATACCAGCCACAATCATCAATGACAGCCTAATCGTATTATCTCTAGATGATCGATATTGGCGATTTAAATACGGAAAAAATCCTATAAGAATTGGATTTACGAACCCTACAAAACCACGAATTATTTTTTCAGCCGGGACGTAAGAAGCAACAGCCACATGCCCAGATGTTGCTCCAACTAATGATGGGCCAGCACTAAGCAATATATTGTTTGAGCTTTTATAAATAAAAACATGAAAACCGACTCTTAACTGCTGTATCCCCCCAAATAAACACAGGCGTATTTTACCAACCCTTTTGATACACATAACATTACCGACAAATGTATTCAACAGCCCAAATCCGGCCATTATTCCAAGCGCTAATTTCGCACCACCCTCATCTTTAACAAACCAATATAAAAAAATCAAACTCGCGAAACGTAAAATCACCTCCAATATCACCACCACACTAATTTTTTCTAATCCTTGGAAAAACCAGAACGGGCTAAAACCGAAAGCTAAAAAATATAGAAATCCGAAAAATACTAGCGGACCGTCAAAAAATAAAGAGCCATTTAAGATATATAGCACCGCGCTACACAGAAGAACAATTAACACGATGATCAATTTGGCAGAAAACACCTCTCCATAGATTCTGGATAGTTCTCCCTTGTCATCGCGTGCGATTGCAACCTGGCGCGACCCACTTAAAGAAAAACCGTATTCTACAATTAACGATGACATGAGTGCTATAGATTGAATAAGTACTACCTTTCCATATTCTTGAACGCCCAACGCTCGGGCCAACACCGGAATTTCAAGTATTGGAATTAGATAAGCACAAAGTTGAGCAAAAAATAGAAAACCCATATTCTTAATTAGATATTTCAAAATCAGACTCTCAACTCTGTATCAGCGCTAGAACCCCTTCTAACACTTGAATGTATATTCGACAGGCGAGACAGCCAAGACAACATAATGGCCCAGTACCCCCACTCTGACATTTCCGAACTCAAAGGATGAAAGAGTAAGATAAAGCAATAGCACGACGCACCAAGACAAGCAGCCAACTTGTAATGTATAAGAGGTCCTTGATTAGGTCCACCAATCGACTCCCGCATTGCAAACACAACCATTGGACTCATAACCATTATCAGCAGTCCAATTTCACCTAATAAACCAAAGTCACCTAGGATTGCCAAATATACGTTATGTATCACCATCGGAGTTCCGGTAACCAATGAAGTCGAACTTTGAAATCCACAACCTAGTGGTAAACATGCTTCCGCGTTAACGATACCATCACTAATCATTTGCGACCTAATAGGGTCTCCTTCAAACAATCTATTGAGTACTAAAATTGATTTACCATCAAGAAACCCATATATTAAATCTAAATTAAAAACTGCAAATACACCCACCACCATTAATACGATCGACAAAACGGATAAAAATTTAGTTGTATTGATTAAAAATACCAGCATAGCAAATACAGCTACGATTACCGAAAACCACAAAAAACCCGTACGACTTGAATCCTCTAAAAGTAGATACACTGATGCCAACAAAATACAAATCGCTGGAATCATTTTCTGAAAAGAACTACTGAGAATTCTTGCCACTATAAAAGCTGCAAAGAACGCATTGGTTTTCCACAACACACCTGGATACGCAATCATACTTCCTTGGCGGCCATCCCCAAGTAAAATGTAATAACCGACGAATACGTACTTACATAGCAGAAAAACAGAAAAACCAACTAAAGTTGAGATTGCGGCGATATAATAAAATTGATTCACTTGAAGAAATTGCGAATTTGAATAAACTACCACCAGCAAGGCATAAATCATCAAATATTTTATCCCTTGATAAGCCGTATAAATATCAGCATTAACTAGACCTACGATTAACAGCGCGAAAACTAACACCAAAAAACCACAGGTAACACCAAAAAAAGCGGCGTCAAAATACGTTTTTTTTATACAACCAGAAAAAATTCCAACAATGAAAACCATCCCCCAGAGAATCCAATAGCCTAAAGGAGAAATAACATTTCGCAGATCCCCAAGAACTACCAGTAAGCACGCAAATAGAACAATATAGAATGGCATTTTTCTTTCGCTAATCATATTAGCCACTTCCCGACCACTCATTGATACCAATATCAAGTCTCTTTACAAATACAGCTATGTAAAGTTATATAATACTTCCCAAAGGTCACAAAACCTAATACCTCACTCATACCAATAAAAGCCGACTATTCAATTGATATTTGAGCGTGCTAACATATTAGGCAGTACTGTTGTATATGCCGTTTATGGTATATAGTCCAAGCCGAAATTCAGATTAAATTGAAATCAATCAGGCTTGTGACCTCATATGATTCCTATCGGAAAGATATAGTATTAGCGCGAGCATAATGCCTGCCAACAAACCCGATATTAACCCTAATGCTAAGATTAATGATTTTCTTGGTTTTATTGGAGCGTCAGGACGATCAACTTCGCCATCTTCCCTGTAAACCCAAACATTAGATGGATTGACATCGAGGCTCTTATAAAACTCGTACTTTGACTGAAGATCACGTAAATGCGTTACAAATGGATCATCTGACTTGCGTTGTTCCAAGTTTTGAATTTCCGCCTTCAACGCCTTTGAACCACGCATGTAGATAATTTGACCATCCAAGCTCCCCGCCACCTCAACCGATGGGTTGCCCGTAATTATTGGTGGTTTTTCTAGACCTATAGCCTCAGCAACACGAAGTGCTTCTCGTAATTTCGTAATAGAGTCTTGCCGAAGCTGTATACCGCTTTCTCGCATGGAGTTGATTTGCTGAAGAAGATTACGAGCTCTCACTTGGCTTTCGGTGGAAATGTTCTTTATCATTTCCTCCTTTGCCAGTACTCCCGCACGGTCAACATAAGCTTGGACCCACGTAGAAGCTAAGTCAGGATCATTAGCTTGTGCAGTTACAGCAGATTGATCACCCGCGTCTTTAACCGGAAGAGTAACTGTCAACACCTTTGAAAATCGAGAATATAAAGCGTCTTTTGATCCCTTCTGCTCTTCGTCTGACAGACTCGGCACGTATACTGTGTTAAAAAACTCTCTACGGAGGGATTCAGAGTTGAGTACTCGAAGGAAGACCGTATAAATATCCTTAATAGCTAGAGGCGTAAGATCGGACTCACGCGTACGCCCGTAATTGAAATTAGCTATGTCGTTTTGCGTAGGCGGAATAAGGAAGAGTTTAGCTTCGAAAACCGGCTTAGCCATAAATGCATACGAGGCAGCTAATAGCGTTGCCATGAAAGCAACGCCCAATATTAGCCACTTTCTTCGCCAAATCGAGGTGATCAACGCCTGAAGATCGATCTCAGAATCTCTATATGATTCGGATGAACTGCTCTGCATACCCCACTCGCCCTTTTCCTGTACGGGCACATCACCGTAGTGATGCGCTCGATTTGCTCAAATACTTTCTATGTATTGATAAAGATAATTTTTTCAAGACCAGTTCTTCATCGCTCGCGTATTGTACCAGCGACAGGAGCAATCGTTGGTGACGACAGAATATTTTCTATAGGCACAATCTCAGCTAGGTCGCTTGTTTTGCCCAGATACGCATCGGACAACGAACAAAGTGAGGGGGCCGACTACCATGCCTAGCAGAAGTGATACTGCGACGTACAGCGATATTGGGAGAGAAGGTGTTGACCAGCCAAAAAATAGCAATGTTGATGGCTGTTGATTTTCCAACACAAATACAAGTGATGTTATAGCTACACATAACACGAATACAATTATTCCTATACGCCTGAATGCATGCATGCCATATCTTCCATATCCGATGCTCAATTCTCTTCCTCATCCTCATTCACCCGATCCCTAAGCTCCTTCCCCGGCTTGAAATGCGGCACGAACTTGCCGTCGAGGCTGACGGACTGACCGGTTTTTGGATTGCGACCTACGCGCGGTGCGCGGTAGTGCAAGGAGAAGCTGCCAAACCCACGGATCTCGATGCGATCACCGGTGGCCAGACATTGGGACATTTGTTCGAGCATGGTCTTGATGGCCAGCTCCACATCCTTGGATGAGAGCAGCCCTTGATGGGTGACAATTCGTTCGATCAACTCCGACTTCGTCATATTTTTCCCTTCTTTTTCAAGCAGCTAGATCAGCGCTTCAAAGGTTTTAGCACGCCCGGATGAATTTGAACAGCCCGAGTTTTGACATATCTTTACCCAGAAAGAGATGCCCGATTTCAGATCACTGGAACGCTGATCATGCCCTTTCGGACTCACCTGCAGATAACCAGCATGGTGCGCGTCAGATAGCCCGCAGGATTGAAGCCAAAGGGGTACTCATCCTCGTCTTTGGCATCATCGGACCTGGCTACAACTTTGTAGCCCGCCGCCTTGCACTCCTTGTTCGCTCGCTTGCGACACTTCTCCCATCCCGACCCCAATCCTGAACAATCGATCTCGATGCCACTGACCCCACGCACCGCATGAGTCTTGGCATTAGTGGTACAGCCCGCCAGTGTCAGTACTGCTATGACGACAATGAGCTTGTTCATTCACTTCCTTAGGCCGGACACGCCGCCCGATGGTCGTTCGCTGCAAGCTAAAGACTAGCTGTAAATAAACGATTGATCCTGTTAAAGAAAGAGACAACTTGCCGGGAGGATTGGTTTCACGGCAAACAATCGCAGCGCCACGAAACCATCAAAATCACCAAATCACAGGCGCAAAAAAGGGCGACCGAAGTCGCCCTTTTTCTATGGTCTGACAGAACTTAGTTCTGTTTTTCCATTTGTGCACGCAACAGGTCGCCCAGAGTGGTAGGACCAGCAGCGATGCTATCCGAAGGCTTGTCTTTCAAGCTCTGGATTGCTTCTTTCTCTTCAGCATCGTCTTTCGACTTGATGGAGAGCTGGATTACACGGCTCTTGCGGTCAACGCTGATGATCTTGGCTTCTACTTCCTGGCCTTCTTTCAGAACGTTGCGCGCGTCTTCAACGCGGTCACGGCTGATTTCGGAGGCTTTCAGAGTCGCTTCGATATCGTCGGCCAGAGTGATGATGGCGCCTTTAGCGTCAACTTCTTTCACGATGCCTTTAACGATGGCGCCTTTGTCGTTCTCTTGAACGTACTCGGAGAACGGATCGCTTTCCAGTTGCTTGATGCCCAGGGAGATGCGCTCGCGCTCTGGGTCAACCGACAGGATAACGGTGTCCAGCTCGTCGCCCTTCTTGAAGCGGCGAACGGCTTCTTCGCCCACTTCGTTCCAGGAGATGTCGGACAGGTGAACCAGACCGTCGATGCCGCCGTCCAGACCAATGAAGATACCGAAATCGGTGATCGACTTGATGGTGCCGGAGATTTTATCGCCCTTGTTGAACTGGCCAGAGAAATCTTCCCATGGGTTAGATTTGCACTGTTTGATGCCGAGGGAGATACGACGACGCTCTTCGTCGATGTCCAGAACCATAACTTCCACTTCGTCGCCGACTTGTACGACTTTCGAAGGGTGGATGTTCTTGTTGGTCCAGTCCATTTCGGAAACGTGTACCAGGCCTTCAACGCCTTCTTCCAGCTCAGCGAAGCAGCCGTAGTCGGTCAGGTTGGTTACACGAGCGGTAACGCGAGTGCTTTCTGGGTAACGGGCTTTGATAGCAACCCATGGATCTTCGCCCAGTTGCTTGAGGCCCAGGGAAACACGATTGCGTTCGCGATCGTACTTCAGAACCTTGACATCGATCTCGTCGCCAACGTTGACGATTTCGGAAGGATGCTTGATACGCTTCCAAGCCATGTCGGTAATGTGCAGCAGGCCATCGACGCCACCCAGATCGACGAATGCGCCGTAATCGGTGAGGTTTTTGACGATACCTTTGACTTGTTGGCCTTCCTGCAGGGATTCCAGCAGAGCTTCACGCTCAGCGGAGTTCTCGGCTTCGAGGACGCTACGACGGGAAACGACAACGTTGTTGCGTTTCTGGTCAAGCTTGATGACCTTGAATTCCAGCTCTTTGCCTTCCAGGTGCGTGGTGTCGCGCACAGGACGGACGTCAACCAGAGAACCTGGCAGGAACGCACGGATGCCGTTAACGTCGACAGTGAAGCCGCCTTTAACCTTACCGTTGATAACGCCCTTGACCACTTCTTCGGCTGCGAAGGCTGCTTCCAGAACAATCCAGCATTCAGCGCGCTTGGCTTTTTCACGGGACAGCTTGGTTTCACCAAAGCCGTCTTCAACCGAGTCCAGAGCAACGTGAACTTCGTCACCGACGTTGATAGTCAGTTCGCCAGCATCGTTGTAGAACTGCTCAAGCGGGATGAGTGCTTCAGACTTCAGGCCAGCGTGAACGGTTACCCAGCGAGCTTGGTAATCGATATCAACGATAACACCGGTGATGATGGAGCCTGCCTGAAGGTTCAGGGTTTTTAGGCTTTCTTCAAAGAGTTCCGCAAAGCTTTCGCTCATTTTAATTCCTGTTGAATAAGGGCGAAGGATACGCCCATCTCCACATCCCAGACGACGTGGGTTATGTTCATTTGAAGAAACGACGCAGGACTATGACTGGTCCCCTGAGTCGCTTCTTGGTCACCCGGCGATATCGCGAATGGCGATTTCACTCATGATGCGTTCCAGCACCTGATCGATGGATAATTCCGTGGAATCCAGCTGTATGGCGTCAGCCGCCGGTTTGAGCGGGGCTACCGCTCGCTGGGTGTCACGCTCATCGCGGACACGTATCTCATCTAGCAGACTCGACAGACTAACACCATCGACTTTGCCCTTCAACTGCAAGTATCGACGGCGCGCACGCTCCTCGGCACTGGCAGTCAGGAAAATCTTCAGCGGCGCATCGGGAAAAACCACCGTGCCCATGTCGCGTCCATCGGCCACCAGACCCGGAGCCTCCTGAAACGCCCGCTGGCGCTGGAGCAGCGCATCACGCACGGCCGGCAGCGCAGCGACCTGGGAAGCCCAGGCGCCGACTTGTTCGTTGCGCAAATCATCAGTGACATCGTCACCTTCGAGAATGATCCGCTGCGGATGACCTTCGGTCGCGCCGACGAATTGCACGTCCAGATGAGCGGCCAGCAGCTTCAGCGACTCCTCATTGGTCAGATCGACGCCATGATTACGCGCGGCGAATGCCAGCAGACGGTACAGCGCACCGGAATCCAGCAGGCACCAGCCCAGGCGCTTGGCCAGAATTCCGGCAATAGTGCCCTTGCCCGAACCGCTAGGCCCGTCGATGGTGATGACCGGTGGCTTGATAATCACGACTGAGCCTCTTGTGCAACACGGATACCGACCTGCGCGCACAGCGCGAGGAAGTTCGGGAACGACGTCGCGACGTTGGCACAGTCATGAATGCGGATCGGTGCAGTGGCGCGCAGCGAAGCCACGCTGAAGGCCATGGCAATCCGGTGATCGCCGTGTCCGTGCACTTCGCCGCCGCCGATCTGGCCGCCGTCGATGATGATGCCGTCTGGGGTCGGCTCGCACTTGACGCCAAGCGCCAGCAAGCCATCCGCCATGACCTGAATCCGGTCCGACTCTTTAACCCGCAGCTCTTCGGCGCCACGCAGGATGGTGCGCCCTTCGGCACAGGCCGCGGCCACGAACAGCACCGGGAATTCGTCGATGGCCAGCGGAACCAGCGCTTCGGGAATCTCGATACCTTTGAGTTTAGCTGCACGTACGCGCAGATCCGCAACCGGCTCACCGCCGACTTCACGCTGGTTTTCCAGGGTGATATCAGCGCCCATCAGACGCAGGATGTCGATCACGCCGGTACGGGTCGGGTTGATGCCGACGTGCTCAAGCACCAGCTCCGAGCCTTCGGCGATCGACGCGGCCACCAGGAAGAACGCGGAAGACGAGATGTCGCCCGGCACTTCAATGTGGGTCGCAGTCAGCTTGTTACCGGACTCGACCGAAGCGGTCGCCCCGTTGACGGAAACCGGGTAGCCGAAGCCACGCAGCATGCGCTCGGTGTGGTCGCGGGTTGGAGCCGGCTCGGTGACGGTGGTCTTGCCTTCGGCGTACAAACCCGCCAGCAGCAGGCAGGATTTAACCTGGGCACTGGCCATCGGCATGGTGTAGGTCAGGCCTTTGAGCTTGTTGCCGCCGCGAATGGTTATCGGTGGACGACCTTCAGCAGCAGTCTCAATCACGGCGCCCATTTCACGCAGCGGATTGGCCACGCGATTCATCGGACGCTTGGACAGCGAAGCATCGCCCGTCAACGTGCTGTCGAAGTTCTGCGCAGCCAACAGGCCAGACAGCAGACGCATCGAAGTGCCGGAGTTGCCCAGATAGATCGGGCCCGGCGCAGGTTTCAAGCCATGCAGGCCGACGCCGTGAATGGTCACGCGACCGTGGTGCGGACCTTCGATCACGACGCCCATGTCGCGGAAGGCTTGCAAGGTTGCCAGGGCGTCTTCGCCCTCGAGGAAACCTTCCACTTCGGTAACGCCTTCAGCCAGGGAGCCGAGCATGATCGAACGGTGGGAAATCGATTTGTCGCCCGGTACTCGAATCCGCCCAGTCAGGCGGCCACCAGGTTGTGCCAGGAAAATCAGGTCGTTGGAATTCATAGCGTCCACATAAGCCCGGCGGGCCAGGATTTTACTGAAATGTTCGCGGGCAACCCGGGCGCGAGTGAACACGCCCAACAATTGGTGCCCATCCCCTGCATCGACCGCGTCGCGCAAGGCGTCGAGGTCGCTGCGAAATGTATCGAGAGTGCGCAGGACAGCTTCGCGGTTGGCGAGGAAGATGTCGTGCCACATGACCGGGTCGCTACCCGCAATTCTTGTGAAATCGCGGAAACCGCCCGCAGCGTAACGGAAGATCTCAAGGTTTTCATTGCGCTTGGCCAACGAATCGACCAAACCGAATGCCAACAGGTGCGGCAAATGGCTGGTCGCCGCCAACACTTCGTCGTGACGCTCGACCTGCATGTGCTCGACATCGGCGCCTAATTCGCGCCACAAACGGTCGACCACTGCCAGCGCTGCCGGATCAGTCTGATCCAGCGGCGTCAAAATCACTTTATGGCGACGAAACAGCTCGGCATTGGAGGCTTCCACCCCGCTCTGCTCGGAACCGGCAATCGGATGCCCCGGCACGAAACGCGCCGGCATGCCGCCAAACGCTTCGGTTGCCGCGCGCACCACATTGCCTTTGGCGCTGCCGACGTCAGTCAGAATCGCTTGCCCCAGGTCCATGCTGGCCAATCGGCCGAGCATTTTTTCCATGGCAAGGATCGGCACGGCCAGTTGAATCACGTCGGCGCCCTGGCAAGCAACGGCCAGGTCTTCTTCGCAGCGATCCACCACACCCAACTCAACCGCCAGCTTGCGCGACTGCGGGTCGAGATCGACCCCGACCACTTCGCGGCACAGGCCGCTTTCACGCAAACCCTTGGCAAACGAACCGCCGATCAGCCCCAGACCGACCACCACCAGGCGACCGATCATAGGTTCAGCAGATTGCAGTGCAGTGACATCAACCACGAGCCAGAACCTTGGTCAGCGCTTCGAGGAAGCGGCTGTTTTCCGCCGGCAAACCGATGGTGATGCGCAAGTGATTCGGCATGCCGTAATTGGCCACCGGACGCACAATCACGCCTTCGCGCAGCAAGCCCTGGAAGACCGGAGCCGCAACACGGCCCAGATCGACGCAGATGAAGTTGCCCTTGGACGGAATCCAGCTCAATCCCAGCTCACGGAAACCCGCGTCCAGCTGCTGCATGCCGGATTCGTTCAGGCGACGGCTTTCAGCCAGGTACTCGGTGTCTTGCAACGCAGCGCACGCAGCGGCGAGGGCCAGGCTGTTGACGTTGAACGGCTGACGCACGCGGTTCAGCACATCCGCAACCACCGCCGTGGACAAGCCATAGCCGACCCGCAACGCCGCCAGACCGTAAGCCTTGGAGAACGTACGCGAAACCAGCAGGTTCGGGTACGCCGCCAGGAAGTCGAGGCCATCCGGCAAATCGCTGCCTTCGGCGTATTCGATGTAGGCCTCGTCCAGCACCACCAGCACGTGTTCCGGTACGTCCTGCAGGAATTCGTCCAGCGCCTCGGCGTCGAACCAGGTCCCGGTCGGGTTGTTCGGGTTGGCGATGAAGACAACACGGGTATCGGCATCGATTGCGGCCAGCATGGCCGACAGATCATGGCCCCAGTCTTTGGCCGGGATCACTTTGGCCGTAGCGCCGACGGCTTGGGTGACGATCGGATAGACCGCAAACGCGTGCTCGCTGAACACCGCGTTCAGACCCGGCGCCAGGTAGGCACGGGCGACCAGTTCCAGGATGTCGTTGGAACCGTTGCCCAGCGTCACCTGATTGAGCTCGACGCGGCACTGTTCGGCCAGCAGGGTCTTGAGCGCAAAACCGTTGCCGTCCGGATAACGGGTCAGCTCGGCCAATGCTTCGCGAATCGCCGCCAGAGCCTTGGGACTGGCGCCCAACGGGTTTTCGTTGCTGGCCAGTTTGACGATGCTGGCCGGATCGATGTTCAGCTCGCGCGCCAGTTCGTCCACGGGCTTGCCCGGAACGTAAGGCGAAAGTTGTTGCACGCCCGGCTGTGCCAGAGCGAGGAAGTCACCACTCATTTGCTACCGCCCTTAGAGAACTGCTTTCGGGTAGGAACCCAGCACTTTGAGTGCCACTGCTTCCTGACTGATCTTTTCCAACACACCTTTGACCAGTGGGTCGCGGTGGTGGCCGACGAAGTCGATGAAGAACACGTAGGTCCATTTACCGCTGCGCGAAGGACGCGTCTCGATTCGCGTCAGGTCGATGCCGTTGTCGTGGAAAGGCACCAGCAACTCGTGAAGCGCGCCGGGCTTGTTGCTCATGGAGACGATGATCGAAGTCTTGTCGTCGCCGGTCGGCGGCACTTCCTGGCTGCCGATCATCAGGAATCGCGTGGAGTTGTCCGGGCGATCCTCGATTTTCTCGGCCAGACGGGTCAGCCCGTACAAGCCTGCGGCCATGTCGCCGGCAATCGCCGCCGAATTCCACTCACCCTTGACCCGTTTGGCCGCTTCGGCGTTGCTGGACACCGCCACGCGCTCGACATTCGGGTAATGCGCGTCCAGCCACTTGCGGCACTGGGCCAGGGACTGGGCGTGGGAATAGATGCGGCTGATGCTGTCGGTCTTGGTGTTTTCACCGACCAACAGGTGGTGGTGAATCCGCAACTCGACTTCGCCACAGATCACCATGTCGTGTTCGAGGAAGCTGTCGAGGGTGTGGTTGACCGCACCCTCGGTGGAGTTTTCCACCGGAACCACGCCAAAGTTCACCGCACCGGCCGCCACTTCACGGAACACTTCGTCGATCGCTGCCATTGGCTTGCTGATCACGGCGTGACCGAAGTGCTTCATGGCCGCGGCTTGGGTGAAGGTGCCTTCAGGGCCGAGGTAAGCCACTTTCAGCGGCTGCTCGAGGGCCAGGCACGAGGACATGATTTCGCGGAATAGCCGCGCCATCTCTTCGTTGCCCAACGGCCCCTGGTTACGCTCCATGACGCGCTTGAGCACCTGAGCTTCACGCTCAGGACGATAGAACACCGGCACTTCACCTTCGGCCAGCGAGGCCATCTTTACTCGCGCAACTTCCTGGGCGCAGCGTGCGCGCTCACTGATCAGCTCCAGGACTTTCTCGTCCAGGGCATCAATGCGCAGGCGCAGTGCCTTGAGTTCTTGCTCAGACATTAGCCGTGTTCCTTCTCGAACTCTGCCATGTACGAAATCAGTGCGTTGACCGCAACGATGTCGACGGCGTTATAGATGGAGGCACGCATGCCACCCACGGAACGGTGACCCTTGAGGTTCAACAGGCCACGCTCTTCGGCACCGACCAGGAATGGCTTGTCGAGACGGTCGTCAGCCAGGCGGAACGGCACGTTCATCCACGAGCGATCCGATTTGTTGATCGGGTTGCTGTACAAGCCGCTGGCGTCGATGAAGTCGTACAGCGTGCGCTGCTTCACTTCGTTGAGCTTGCCGATGGCTTCAACACCACCCTGCTCTTTCAGCCACTCGAATACCAGACCCGAGAGGTACCAGGCCAGGGTTGGCGGGGTGTTGTACATCGAGCCGTTGTCGGCCGCGACCTTGTAGTCGAGCATGGTCGGGCACAGGGAACGGGCGTGCCCCAGCAGGTCTTCGCGAACGATGTTGACGACGATACCGCTCGGGCCGATGTTTTTCTGGGCACCGGCGTAGATCATGCCAAAGCGCGAAACATCGATCGGACGCGACAGGATGTCCGAGGACATGTCGGCGATCAGCGGAACATCGCCGGTTTCCGGGATCCACTGAAATTCCAGACCACCGATGGTTTCGTTCGGCGCGTAGTGAACGTAGGCCGCATCTTTCGACAGGTTCCATTCGTTCTGACCGGGAATAGCGAAATAGTCGTAAGGCTTGGCGGTGGCGGCGACATTGACGTGACCGTAGCGCGAAGCTTCTTCGATGGCTTTCTGCGACCAGATACCGGTGTCGATATAGTCGGCGGTGCCGCTTTCCGGCAACAGGTTCAGAGGAATCTGAGCGAATTGCTGGCTGGCGCCACCTTGCAGAAACAGCACTTTATAGTTCGAGGGGATATTCAGCAGATCACGCAGATCCTGCTCGGCCTTGGTGGCGATGGACACGAACTCATCGCTGCGATGGCTCATTTCCATGACCGACAGGCCTTTGCCATGCCAATCAAGGAGTTCACCCTGGGCGCGCTGCAGGACAGCTTCGGGAAGTGCCGCAGGACCGGCACAGAAGTTATAGGCTCTCTTGCTCACATCCAATCTCGCTCTGATTTGGTGGTATCACGCAAACATATCAGTCGACGCAGATCCAATGTAGGAGCGGGCTTGCTCGCGAAAGCGGTGTAACAGGCGACATCGATGTTGAATGTCAGTCCGTCTTCGCGAGCAAGCCCGCTCCCACACTCGATCTCCATGGGCGTCGATAATTTCATTGCAGACAAACAACAAGGGGGCGAATTCTCATCCGCCCCCTGTCTGTCCGCTTACTCCTGCGGTTCTTCGTCAGCGGCGGCGTCGAGTTGCTGATCTTCAACAACGTCGTCGATTACGACTTCGCCGTCGAACACTGCACCCTCTTCACCTTCCAGCTCTTCACCTTCAACTTCCGACGGCTCCTGAACCCGCTCCAGACCTACCAGCGTTTCATCGCTGGCCAGTTTGATCAGGGTCACGCCCTGGGTGTTACGACCCAGACTGGAGACTTCGTCAACACGAGTACGCACCAGGGTGCCCTGGTCGGAAATCAGCATGATTTCCTCGCCGTCGAGCACCTGGACTGCACCGACCAGACGGCCGTTACGGTCGTTGCTGACCATGGCGATAACGCCCTGACCGCCACGTTTGTACTCAGGGAACTCGGAGATCGCCGTGCGCTTGCCGAAACCACGGGCCGAAGCGGTCAGGATCTGGCTGCCTTCTTCCGGGATCAGCATGGAAATCAGCTTCTGGCCTTCCGGCAGACGCATGCCGCGGACACCGCGAGCGGTACGGCCCATGGCGCGAACGTCGGTTTCCTTGAAGCGAGTGACCTTGCCGCCGTCGGAGAACAGCATGACTTCGCGCTCGCCATCGGTAATGGCGGCAGAAATCAGTACGTCACCTTCGTCCAGCTCCAGCGCGATCAGACCGACGCTGCGTTGACGGCTGAAGGATTCCAGCGGGGTCTTCTTCACGGTGCCTTTGGCAGTAGCCATGAAGATGAAGTGACCTTCGGTGTATTCGTCGACCGGCAGCATGGTGGTGATGTATTCATCACTGTCCAGCGGCAGCAGATTGACCAGCGGACGACCACGGGCAGCGCGGGACGCTTCCGGGATTTCGTAGGTTTTCAGCCAGTACACCTTGCCTTTGCTGGAGAACAGCAGCAGCGTGGTGTGGCTGTTGGCGACCAGCAGGTGAGCGATGTAGTCCTCATCCTTGACGCCAGTAGCCGATTTGCCTTTACCGCCACGACGCTGAGCCTGGTACGCAGCCAATGGCTGGGTCTTGGCGTAGCCACCGTGGGAAATGGTCACGACGCGCTCTTCTTCCGGGATCATGTCACCCAGGGTCAGGTCGAGACGGGCATCGAGAATCTCGGTGCGACGCACGTCACCGTATTCGGCGCGGATCACTTCCAGCTCTTCGCGGATCACTTCCATCAGGCGCGTGGCGCTGCTGAGGATGCGGATCAGCTCGCCGATCTGGTTGAGGATCTCTTGATACTCGGCCAGCAGCTTTTCGTGTTCCAGGCCGGTCAGGCGGTGCAAACGCAGTTCCAGAATGGCTTGCGCCTGCTCTGGCGACAGGAAGTACTTGCCTTCGCGCAGACCGTATTGCGGGTCCAAGGTCTCTGGACGGCACGAATCGGCACCGGCACGCTCAACCATCGCGACCACGGCGGAGGATTCCCACGCAGTCTTGATCAGCGCTTCCTTGGCTTCCGACGGGGTTGGCGAGGCCTTGATCAGGGCGATGACCGGGTCGATGTTCGACAGGGCAACCGCTTGGCCTTCCAGAATGTGACCCCGTTCGCGGGCTTTACGCAGTTCGAACACAGTACGGCGGGTAACGACTTCGCGACGGTGACGAACGAAGGCTTCCAGCAGGTCCTTGAGGTTCAGGATGCGTGGACGGCCGTCGATCAGCGCGACGATGTTGATACCGAACACCGCTTGCAGCTGGGTCTGGGCGTAGAGGTTGTTGAGAATCACCTCAGGCACTTCGCCGCGACGCAGTTCGATCACGACGCGCATACCGTCCTTGTCGGACTCGTCGCGCAGTTCGGTGATGCCTTCGAGCTTCTTCTCTTTTACCAGCTCGGCGATCTTCTCGATCAGACGGGCCTTGTTCAGCTGGTAAGGGAGTTCGGTGATGACGATCTGCTGACGGCCACCGACCTTGTCGATGTCTTCGATCATCGAGCGGGCGCGCATGTAAATGCGGCCACGACCGGTGCGGTAGGCTTCGATGATGCCGGCGCGACCGTTGATGATCGCGGCGGTCGGGAAGTCCGGACCGGGGATGTATTGCATCAGCTCATCGATGGTCAACTCAGGGTTGTCGATGAGTGCCAGGCAACCGTCGATGACTTCACCGAGGTTGTGCGGCGGGATGTTGGTCGCCATGCCCACGGCGATACCGCTGGAGCCGTTGACCAACAGGTTGGGAATACGGGTCGGCATGACCGCCGGGATCATTTCGGTGCCGTCGTAGTTCGGCACCCAGTCCACGGTTTCTTTGTGCAGGTCAGCCAGCAGCTCGTGCGCCAGCTTGGTCATGCGCACTTCGGTATATCGCATGGCGGCGGCGTTGTCGCCGTCCACGGAACCGAAGTTGCCCTGACCGTCTACCAGCAGGTAACGCAGCGAGAATGGCTGCGCCATCCGAACGATGGTGTCGTACACCGCGGTATCACCGTGAGGGTGATACTTACCGATCACGTCACCGACAACACGGGCAGATTTCTTGTACGGCTTGTTGAAGTCGTTGCCCAGCTCGCTCATCGCGAACAGCACACGCCGGTGCACGGGCTTCAAGCCATCGCGCGCATCCGGCAGTGCCCGCCCGACAATTACGCTCATCGCGTAGTCGAGGTAGGACTGCTTCAGCTCGTCTTCGATATTGACCGGGAGGATTTCTTTGGCCAGTTCGCCCATGAGAAGCCTGATTCCTTTTTCTGGTGAAACTTCGTCACATCCATATGGGACGAACGAAGCTCGCCGCTGCAGGCTGAGTGCCATGCACCGACTTACGACAAATCAATAAGTTGAACCATGGATTTGCGCAGTAAAGACAACCCCGTGGGAGTGCCTCGGAAAACGCCGGATGTTATCACAAGAGCCGCCACGCACCTATCCCCCAGACGCGCATGGTGCATAGTTAGTTGACCGGTGACAGGCTTGAAGGGGACGAGAGAGGCTTAGAGGGTTGCCGAATACAGAATTCAAGCTGATTTGTTGACTTTGCGGGCCCTATCGCGAGCAAGCTCGCTCCCACACTGACCGTATCTAACTGAAGATCTCGGTCAAATGTGGGAGCGAGCTTGCTCGCGATAGCGTCTCATCAGGCACCAGATATCTTTAATGCAGACGCTTGCGGCACATCAACTGCGCCATTTTCGCGGTGTCCGGGCGCTCGACGATGCCTTTTTCGGTGACGATCGCATCGATCAAGTCAGCCGGGGTCACGTCGAACACCGGGTTGAACGCATCGACATCGGCCCCGACCCGCTTGCCGCCGACTTCCAGCAACTCGCGACCATCGCGCTCTTCAATCGGGATGTCATCACCGCTGGCCAGGTTCATGTCGATGGTCGAACTCGGCGCCACCACCATGAAACGCACGCCGTGGTGCATGGCGTTCACCGCAAGCTGATAAGTGCCGATCTTGTTGGCCACGTCGCCATTGGCGGTGATCCGGTCAGCGCCGACAATCACCCAGGTAATGCCTTTGGTCTTCATGATGTGGGCGGCGGCGGAGTCGGCATTGAGCGTGACGGGAATGCCTTCGTTGGCCAGTTCCCATGCGGTCAGCCGCGAACCTTGCAGCCATGGACGGGTTTCGTCGGCATAGACGCGCTCGACCATGCCTTCAATGAAAGCGCCACGAATCACGCCAAGCGCCGTGCCAAAGCCGCCGGTGGCCAGAGCGCCGGTGTTGCAGTGGGTCAAAATCGCCTGGGCATTGCCCTGGTGCTTGCGGATCAGATCCACACCGAGTTGCGCCATGGTCAGGTTGGCTTCGCGATCACTCTCGTGAATGGCGATAGCCTCCGCCTCCAGCACCGCCAGCGGATCGGCGTGATGCTTCAGACGTTCAAGCCGGTCGCGCATGCGGCCCAGGGCCCAGAACAGGTTGACCGCGGTCGGACGGGAATCGGCCAGCAGCGCGAAATCCTCTTCCAGCGCCGCCTGCCAGTCACCGCCCTTGGCAAACCGCGCGCGGGCCGCCAGCACAACACCGTAGGCGGCACTGATGCCAATTGCCGGCGCGCCGCGCACCACCATCGAACGAATGGCCTCGGCCACGCCAGCAGCGCTGGTGTAGGCGATCCAGGTTTCCTCGAACGGCAAAATACGCTGATCCAGCAGGTAAAGGGCGCCATCACGCCAATCGATGGCCTTCACCTTCTCCGCAGCCAACAGTCGATCGCGCATCCGTCACCCCGTACTCATGAACAAAAGCCGTCGATTATAGCGATCCCCCTGCGAAGACGCTCGGGTATACTTCGCCATCCTTTACAAAAGCTCTGGAACCGATTCTCGATGCCGAACACTGCCGCTGCGCTCGACTTGCTATTGCTGCCGACCTGGCTGGTACCCGTCGAACCCGCTGGCGTTGTCCTCAAAGAGCACGCCCTGGGCATCCGCGACGGACGCATCGTATTCATCGGCCCACGTTCGGCTGCGTTGAAGCTTGACGCAACCGAAGTCCGCGAATTGCCGGACATGTTGCTCTGCCCCGGTTTGATCAATGCCCACGGGCATGCGGCGATGACGCTGTTCCGTGGCCTGGCCGATGATCTGCCCCTGATGACCTGGCTGGAAGACCACATTTGGCCGGCCGAAGCCAAGTGGGTCGATGAAGCTTTCGTACGTGACGGCACTGACCTGGCGATCGCCGAGCAGATCAAAGGTGGCATCACCTGTTTCTCTGACATGTATTTCTTCCCGAAGGTTGCCAGCGAGCGCGTCCATAACAGCGGCATTCGCGCACAAATCGCGATTCCGATCCTCGATTTCCCGATCCCGGGCGCCAGCACGGCGGACGAAGCCATTCGTCAGGGCATCGAATTATTTGGCGATCTCAAGCATCACGAGCGCATCAAAGTCACCTTCGGCCCCCATGCACCCTACACGGTGGGCGACGAGAACCTGGAGAAAATCCGGGTGATCACAGAGGAACTGGACGCCTCGATCCACATGCACGTCCACGAAACCGCCTTCGAAGTGCAGCAGTCCGTCGAGCAACACGGCGAGCGCCCATTGGCCCGCCTCGGGCGCCTGGGTTTATTGGGGCCGCGCTTCCAGGCCGTCCACATGACTCAGATCAGCGATGAAGATCTGGTGTTGCTGGTAGAAAGTAACACCAACGTGATTCATTGCCCGGAATCCAACCTGAAGCTGGCCAGCGGGTTCTGCCCGGTGGAGCGCTTGTGGCAGGCTGGCGTCAATGTGGCGATCGGCACCGATGGCGCGGCCAGCAACAATGACCTGGACCTGCTCGGCGAAACCCGCACCGCCGCTTTACTGGCCAAAGCTGTTGCCGGCTCGGCCACTGCGCTGGACGCCCATCGCGCCCTGCGCATGGCCACGCTCAACGGCGCCCGCGCCCTGGGCATTGAATCCGAAGTGGGATCGCTGGAAGTCGGCAAAGCGGCAGACATCGTCGCGTTCGACCTCTCCGGCCTGGCGCAGCAACCGGTCTACGACCCGGTTTCGCAGCTTATTTATGCCACCGGCCGTGACTGCGTGAAACACCTTTGGGTCGCCGGCAAGCAACTGCTCGACGACCGCCGCTTGACCCGCTTGGATGAAGAACAGCTCTGCGCCACGGCCAAGGCCTGGGGCCAGCGCATCAGCGGCCATACCGAATCGTAAGCCCCCCGGACTTACCACCGGGGCAACAGGATTTTTCAAGTTTTAGAGGACTTAACCATGAGCAACGTCGACTACGCCGAAATCGCCAAATTCGAAGCCCTGGCCCATCGCTGGTGGGACCGCGACAGCGAGTTCAAACCGCTGCACGACATCAACCCGCTGCGGGTCAACTGGATTGACGAACGGGTCAACCTGGCCGGCAAGAAAGTCCTCGACGTCGGTTGCGGCGGCGGCATTCTCAGCGAAGCCATGGCCCAGCGCGGCGCTACCGTCATGGGCATCGACATGGGCGAAGCGCCGCTGGCGGTCGCGCAACTGCATCAACTGGAATCCGGCGTGAGTGTCGAATACCGGCAGATCACCGCCGAAGCCCTGGCTGAAGAAATGCCTGAGCAGTTCGACGTGGTCACGTGCCTGGAAATGCTCGAGCACGTGCCGGACCCGTCCTCGGTGATCCGCGCCTGCTTCCGCATGGTCAAACCCGGTGGCCAGGTGTTCTTCTCCACCATCAACCGCAACCCGAAGGCGTACCTCTTCGCCATCGTCGGCGCGGAATACATCATGAAGCTGCTGCCGCGCGGCACCCACGATTTCAAGAAATTCATCCGCCCTTCGGAGCTGGGTGCCTGGAGCCGCATGGCCGGCCTGACCGTCAAGGACATCATCGGCCTGACCTACAACCCGCTGACCAAGCACTACAAACTGGCCTCCGACGTGGACGTCAACTACATGATCCAGACCCTTCGCGAGGAGTAAGCCGATGCGTATCAGAGCAGTTCTTTTCGACATGGACGGCACCCTGCTCGACACCGCGCCGGACTTCATTGCGATTTGTCAGACGATGCGCGCCGATCGCGGCTTGCCGCCGATGAACGACAAACACATTCGCGACGAGATCTCCGGCGGCGCCAAGGCGATGGTCGCCGTGACCTTCTCCATGGACCCGGAATCACCGGGTTTCGAGGAATTACGCCTGGAGTTTCTGGAGCGTTACCTCGCCGGTTGCGCGGTTCACAGCAAACTCTTCGACGGCATGGGCGAACTGCTGGCCGACATCGAAAAGGCCAACCTGATCTGGGGCGTGGTCACCAACAAGCCGCTGCGGTTCGCCGAGCCGATCATGCAGCAGCTTGGCCTGGCCGAGCGCTCGGCGCTGTTGATCTGCCCGGACCATGTGAAGAACAGCAAACCGGACCCCGAGCCGTTGATCCTGGCGTGCAAGATGCTCGACCTGGACCCGGCCAGCGTGTTGTTCGTAGGTGATGACTTGCGCGATATCGAATCCGGTCGCGATGCCGGCACCAAGACGGCCGCCGTGACTTATGGCTACATTCATCCGGACGATAACCCGCGGCATTGGGGCGCGGATGTGGTGGTCGATCATCCGCTGGAGTTGCGAAAAGTGCTAGATAGCGCTTTGTGCAGCTGCTGATTCAAATCAAAAGATCGTCCGAACGCGGCCCGAACCTGCGGCAGCTCCTACAGAGGACCGCGATCGGTGTAGGAGCTGCCGAAGGCTGCGATCTTTTGCGGCCCTGTTAACGGATTATGTTGAGGTTTCTTATGTTTGATTATTCCGCCCGCCCAGAATTGCTCAAGGACCGGGTCATCCTGGTCACCGGCGCTGGCCGTGGCATCGGCGCTGCCGCCGCAAAAACCTTCGCTGCACATGGCGCCACCGTGCTGCTGCTGGGCAAGACCGAGGCCAACCTGACTCAGGTCTACGACGAAATCGAAGCCGCCGGCCATCCACAACCGGCCGTAATCCCGTTCAACCTGGAAACCGCCCTGCCCCATCAATACGATGAGCTGGCAGCGATGATCGAAACCGAATTCGGCCATCTCGACGGTTTGCTGCACAACGCGTCGATCATTGGCCCGCGTACGCCGATCGAGCAGCTGTCCGGCGAAAACTTCATGCGTGTCATGCACGTCAACGTCAACGCCATGTTCATGCTCACCAGCACCCTGTTGCCGCTGCTCAAGCTGTCTCAGGACGCTTCGGTGGTGTTCACCTCCAGCAGCGTCGGCCGCAAGGGTCGTGCGTATTGGGGCGCATACGGCGTGTCCAAGTTCGCCACCGAAGGCTTGATGCAAACCCTGGCCGACGAAGTCGACACCGTGGCACCGGTGCGCTCCAACAGCATCAACCCGGGTGCCACCCGCACCAGCATGCGCGCCCAGGCTTACCCGGGTGAAAACCCGCTGAACAACCCGACGCCCGAGGAGATCATGCCGGTCTACCTCTACCTGATGGGTCCGGACAGCACCGGCATCAACGGCCAGGCGTTCAACGCTCAGTAACGCCCGCGCGTCGCTTTTGTGCCGCGACGACTTCCCGTCGCGGCATTCAAAGTGCGTCGTAACCACACCCATTACACGTCAAACAACTGTCATAGAAATCGGCAACATCTTTCAACACAGCTCAATACTTTGATTTAGAACGCTTTTTATCCGACTGAACTGAATGGCACGAGTTTCGCTCTAAATTTGCTCAGACACGCAGTGTGAAAGCAAACGGGCGGACGCCTGAGCCGACAGGTTACTTATCGTCGGCAAAGCGGACTAAACTTGGGCCAAATGTCCTACGGGACTGATGGACCAGTATGACGCGCAGCCCAAAGCCGCTCTCACCCAGCCTGTAAGACAGCCTTACTGCTTAGGGGCGCACGCCATATGAAATCACCTTCCCAGACCAACGCAATTGACTTCGATAGCGCCAAATTGCAACGCCTGGGCTTTGGTCAGCAGCCTACCCTCATCGAGAGGCCCGTCAGCCTTTCGCAACTGCGCCAGCAACTGAGCCTGCAGCTGCAAACCAGTCTTGAGCCGCAACGCATTCTCGGGCTCTTCTTCCGTGAGATTCAGCGACTTGTACCGCTTGACGCCTTGACGTACGAGCACACGTCCAGCGACTTGCGCCTGGAATTCGGCCTGCGCGGCCATCATTCGATCAGCTACAGCCTCAGCCATGAAGGCGAGGATCTGGGTGAACTGGTATTCCGCCGCAATCAGCGTTTCAGTGAGCAGGAACAAGGCAACCTCGAGTCACTGCTGTCCGCATTGCTGTATCCGATGCGCAATGCCTTGCTCTACCGCGCTGCCACCCAAAGCGCCTTGCGCGATCCGCTCACGGATACCGGCAACCGCATCGCCATGGATCAGACCCTGCAACGGGAAATCGAGATGTCGCTTCGGCATCTGCAACCCTTGTCGCTGCTGATGCTGGACATCGATTACTTCAAACGCATCAACGACAACCACGGACACAGCGCCGGCGATGACGTGCTCAAGGCCGTTGCAGCCTCGATCAAAAACCAGTTGCGCAACGTGGACATGGTCTTCCGGTTTGGTGGCGAAGAGTTCCTGATCCTGCTTTCCAACACGAGCCGTGAGGCGGCAGCCTTGGTTGGCGAACGGCTACGATTTGCAGTGCAGGCAGAGGAATATTCGGCCGACGGCCATGCGATCGAGCTGACGGTCAGCCTTGGCTGCTCGACGCTATTGCCCGGCGAGTCTGCCGAGAGCCTGTTGCGACGAGCCGACAGTGCGTTGTATGTGGCCAAGCGCGAAGGACGTAACCGGTTGGCGATGGCGGGTTGAATGCCCAGAGCGGGCACGCTTGGTTAGCGGCCCGCAACGAAAGGAATTAGCGCACAGCGCCGCGCAACTCCCCCACCATCCCTTGCAACCGGGCTGGCTCTGCCACTTCAACCGACACCGCAGGCCCTGCCACCAGCGTCACCCGTGACCACAACCGGCGAAACACGCCCTTTTGCGGATCGCGGCTGAAGAAACTCCCCCACAAGCCCTGCAATGCCAACGGAATCACCGGCACCGGCGTTTCTTCGAGAATCCGCGTCACCCCGCCCTTGAACTCGTTGATCTCGCCATCGGCGGTCAATTTGCCCTCAGGGAAGATGCACACCAACTCGCCGTCCTTCAGATACTGAGCAATGCGCGTGAAGGCTTTTTCGTAGATCTGAATGTCTTCTTGACGCCCCGCGATCGGAATGGTCCCGGCCGTGCGGAAGATGAAGTTCAGCACTGGCAAGTTGTAGATCTTGTAATACATCACAAAGCGAATCGGTCGACGCACCGCGCCGCCAATCAGCAAGGCGTCGACGAAGGACACGTGATTGCACACCAGCAACGCCGCGCCTTCATCGGGAATCAGCTGTAGATTGCGATGCTCCACGCGGTACATGGAATGGCTGAGCAGCCAGATCATGAAACGCATGCTGAACTCGGGGACGATGCTGAAGATGTAGGCGTTGACGCCGATGTTCAGCAGCGACACCACCAGGAACAGCTGCGGGATCGACAGTTTGACCAGGCTCAGCAAGACGATCGAGACAATCGCCGAGACCACCATGAACAGCGCATTGAGAATATTGTTGGCGGCAATCACCCGCGCCCGCTCGTTCTCGGAGGTACGAGACTGAATCAGCGCGTACAGCGGCACGATATAGAAACCGCCGAACACCCCAAGCCCCAGAATGTCGATCAACACCAGCCAGGCGTGGCCAAAACCCAGGACTTCGATCCAGCCATGGCCTGTAACGCTGTCCGGAATTCCACCGGAATGCCACCACAGCAGCAAACCAAACACGGTCAGACCGAACGAGCCGAACGGCACCAGACCGATCTCGACTTTGCGGCCGGACAGTTTCTCGCAAAGCATCGAACCCAACGCGATACCGACCGAGAACACGGTAAGAATCAGCGTCACCACGGTTTCGTCGCCGTGCATCCACTCCTTGGCATAGGCCGGGATCTGCGTCAGATAAATCGCCCCGACAAACCAGAACCACGAGTTGCCGACAATCGAGCGTGACACCGCTGGCGTCTGCCCCAAGCCCAGCTTCAACGTGGCCCAGGACTGGCTGAAAATGTTCCAGTTCAGACGCATTTCCGGGGAGGCGGCTGCGGCCCGTGGAATGCTGCGGCTGGCCAGATAGCCGAGCACCGCGACACCGATGATCGCCGTGGAGACGATCGGCGCGTAATGACTGGACGACATCATGATCCCGGCGCCGATGGTCCCGGCGAGGATCGCCAGGAAGGTGCCCATTTCCACCAGGCCGTTGCCACCCACCAGCTCTTCGTCACGCAAGGCCTGCGGCAGGATCGAATATTTCACCGGCCCGAACAGCGCCGAGTGAGTGCCCATGGCGAACAGCGCCACCAGCATCAGCGACAGGTGATCGAACATGAAACCGACCGCGCCTACCGCCATGATGGCGATTTCCCCGAGCTTGATCAGACGAATCAACGCGTCCTTGGCGAACTTCTCCCCGAACTGCCCGGCCAGCGCCGAGAACAGGAAGAACGGCAGAATGAACAGCAGCGCACACAGGCTGACCCAGATCGAGCGATCACCCTCGATAGTCAACTTGTAGAGAATGGCGAGGATCAGCGACTGCTTGAAGATGTTGTCGTTGAACGCCCCGAGCGACTGCGTGACGAAGAACGGCAGGAAGCGCCGGGTGCGAAGCAAGGTGAACTGTGAGGGGTGACTCATCTTCCATGTGTCCCTGATGTTGGGTAGAGAGTGGCGTGGATGCAGTTATTGGAATATCGAACGACGATCCAGGCCACACATTACCTAAAACTTGCAGGTTATTTCTTTAATCCTGCAATGCACGGCGAGACAAACAACTCGCCCCGCCACGCGCCCTGCACCGTCCGTTTAGCGACGATCAGCCACATCACCGCCAGCAACATCACCAGCACACAGCCAAAGGCACTGAAAAACGTCAGGTTCAAGGTGCTGGCCAGTTTCAACGTCGCCAGGGAATAGACGCCCAGCGGGAAGGTGAAACCCCACCAGCCGAGATTGAACGGAATACCGACGCGCAGGTAACGCAGGGTGATGAGCACCGCGATCAGCATCCACCACAGACCAAAGCCCCACAGGGTGATTCCGGCCACCAACCCGAGCCCTGCGGCGATTTCACCGATGCCCGGCAGACCGTTGGCAGCGAAGATCGCCGGTGCGTCCGCGCCCAGCAGCAACATGCCCAGCGCCCCGGTGCCGATCGGGCCGAGCGCTAGCCAGCTGGAGGCGGCCATGTTTTCGTGGGGCAATTTATGCAGTGCCATGCGCAGCAACAGAATGGTCAGAATGCTGAACGCCACCGGTAGGGAAAAGGCCCAGAGCACGTAGCTGGTCACCAGCGCCACCAGTTGAGAATGGGCATCGGCCAGGTGCGGCGCCAGCAGACCACCGCTGGCAGCCGCCACTTCTGCTGCCACCACCGGCAACAGCCAGACGGCGGTCATCTGATCGATGCTGTGTTCCTGACGGGTGAACATCAGGTAGGGAATCAGCACGCCGCACGCCACAGACATCGCCACATCCAGCCACCACAGCACCTCGGCGACATGAATCACGCCCTCGCCCCAACGCGGCAGACCGAACACCAGAAAACCATTGATGATGGTCGCCAGGCCCATGGGGATGGTGCCAAAAAACATCGAAACCGTGGAGTGACCGAAAATCCGCCGCGCCTCATCGAAAAACAGCGCCCAACGCGCCGCATACATAACCGTGAATAAAACGAACAGCACAATATTGAACAGCCAAAGGGCTTCGGCAATCGCGTGTAAACCGGCATTTTCGCCAGGCAGCTGCGCCAGCGCCAACGCCAGCACACCAGTGCCCATGGTGGCGGCGAACCAGTTCGGCGTGAACTGGCGGATGACTTCACGCGGATGCTGCAAATGACTGAAAGGTTTGAAACCGGCTGGGGCGGTGTTGGGGCATGTCATGGTGAACTCCTGTCCTCTGTTGAGGTGGAGCTCATGGTAGATCCGAATCGAATATCGATATAACGGGTAATATCTCTAACTGTTATCTGTTTTGCAGATATGGCGTCAAACGCTGCCTTCAGTTTCGATCACCAGGATTCTTGCCGCACCCTGCGGATGGGCAACGTGTTCGGTGCCGACGTCGGCATAGAAGATATCTCCTACACCCAACACCACTTCTTTCTCCTGACCTGCTTCGCGATAACGCATCTGCACGACGCCATCCAGCACCACGAACACTTCTTGCCCATCATTGATGTGCCATTGATAGGGCTGATCGGTCCAGTGCAAACGCGTGGTGATGCCGTTCATGTTGGCGATATCCAAAGCGCCCCAGGCACGGTCAGCGGTGAAGGATTTGCTGCGGATGATTTTCATGCGTCGGTCCGTCGAAAGGTATGGCGGTGCCAAGGCTAACGGTCATCGAACATCGACGCCACAGACTTTCATGGACTGCTGACGCATCAAGGCGAACAAAGCGCCGACCGAGAGAATAATCAGCACCGCGCCGTAACCATCGGTGGTGGCCACCAGCCCAAAGGTCCGGGTCAAATTTCCGGCCAGCAACGACGGCAAGCAGAACGCCAGATAACTGAGCACGTAGTAAGCCGACATCAACCCCGCCCTTTCATGGGGCAAGGCCAGCGGCACGACGCTACGCAACGCACCGAGGAAACCGGCACCGAAACCGCATCCGGCCACCAGCGTGCCGACAAAAAAAGAGTCAGGCTGGCGCTGTGCACCGCCATCAGAATCAGCGCGACGCCGACAGGCAGCAGACTGCCGCCCAAGCGCAACACCTTGTCGGCCGGCCGATTGCGCAGGGTGTAGATCATCAACGCACCGGTCACCGTCAACACGGCCACCGTCGCACCGCCAATCAGATTTGAGGTCGATCCCGTGGCCGTGCGCACCAACGACGGGGCCAAAGAAGCGTAAAAACCACCGAGCGCCCACACCGCGATATTGATCGGCAGCACCAGCCACAACGCGCGCCGCGCCTGGATCGGCACATGCAGTGTCGGACGCAGCGAAGCCCAGACTCCCGGTTGGGGGCTGACGCTTTCCGGCAAGCGCCAGACGTACAGCGCTTGCATCACAAACAGCGCGAACAGCACCCAATAGGTCAACTGCAATGGCAACGGCGCAAACTCGGCCAATAAGCCGCAGCCCATGGCGCCCAACGCCATGCCCAGCAACGGCGCAACACTGTTGACCAGCGGCCCTTGCTGGCGATCGGCGTCCAACAGCGCCGCGCTCAATACGGCAGTGGCCATCCCTGTAGCAAAACCTTGAAGCACTCGCGCACTGATCAACCAGGCGACACTGTCTGCATTGATAAACAGCAGCATCGCCAGCATGTTCAACATCACAGCGGTGAAGATCACCGGTTTGCGCCCCAGGTAATCCGAGAGCGAACCAACCGTGAGCAACGCTGCCAGCAAGCTGATGGCGTACACGCCGAAAATCAGGGTCAGGGTCGCTGCCGAGAATTGCAGGTGCTCCTGGTACAAGTGATACAACGGCGTCGGCGCGGTGGAAGCGGCAAGAAAACTGAGTAAGGTGATCGCCAGGAACCACAGGCTTGAACGATTAGATGTTGAACTGGACATGGGCACACTCCGCTAAAGCTAACTTTTTGCTTTTGCGGAGTGTGCTACCGGCTAGCGCTTAAAGCAAATTCTTTGTGTTAAGGTCCGATGCATGGCTATTAAAGAAGGTTTACGCCCGGGCGGCCGCAGTGCCCGGGTGCAAGAGTCGGTTCATTCGGCAGTCCGCGATCTTCTCGAAGAGCAGGACCGCACCACCGTGACCGTTCCGCAAATCGCTGCGCGTGCCGGCGTCACGCCGTCGACCATCTACCGGCGCTGGGGCGATCTGTCGGTGTTGTTGGCGGACGTCGCCCTCGCCCGCATGCGCCCCGAGAGCGAGCCGGCCAATACCGGCAGCCTGCGCGGTGACGTGCGCGCCTGGGCCGAGCAGTATCTGGACGAGATGAGTTCCGAACCCGGCCGCAACATCTTGCGCGACGTGCAATGCAGCACCACACCGGCCCTTTGCGCGACGATCATTGGCGGGCAGTTGCAGACGGTTCTGGATCGTTACCCCGATCAGCCGAAGCCGAACGTTGATCGGCTGATTAACATGGTGGCCGCGCCGACGGTGTTTCGCATCCTGTTTTCAGCGGCGCCGCTGGAGGTTGAGGAATTGCATCGGTTGATCGAGATTGCGTTGAGTCAGTGAGGCCTCATCGTCGGAACGCCGCCCGGAGCAAGCTCGCTCCCACATTGGATCTTCAGTGAACACATCATTTGTGAGCAACATAGATTCAGTGTGGGAGCGAGCTTGCTCCGGGCGGCGTTCCGACGATGAGGCCTGCACAAACACCAAAGATCCAACTGACAAACACCCTGCGACACCCCGCCGCGCCGCGACCTTGGTCGACACTGACTAACCCCTGCCATCGTGCGAGACTGTCTGTCCGGGCGCGAATCCCGGGTGTCTTTTGTCTGGAGTTCCCATGTCGCTGTCCAGCGGGCTGATCGCCGCCGTCGCCCTGGCCTATATGGCCATCATGTTCGCCATCGCCTTCTACGGCGACCGTCGCAGCACACCGTTGCCGCCGCGAGTGCGCGCCTGGGTGTACAGCCTGTCGCTGGCCGTCTATTGCACCAGCTGGACCTTCTTTGGCGCCGTGGGCCAGGCTGCCGAACAACTCTGGTCTTTCCTGCCGATCTACCTCGGGCCGATCCTGCTGCTGGTGTGCGCGCCGTGGGTCCTGCAAAAAATGGTGATGATCAGCAAGCAGGAGAACATCACCTCCATTGCCGACTTCATCGCTGCGCGTTATGGCAAATCCCAGTCGCTGGCGGTGGTGGTGGCGCTGATCTGCCTGGTCGGCGTGTTGCCCTACATCGCGCTGCAACTCAAGGGCATCGTGCTCGGGGTGAACCTGTTGATCGGCGCCGGTGCCGACGCCATGGGCACGCGCGCCCAGGACACGGCGCTGATCGTGTCGCTGGTACTGGCGCTGTTCACCATCGTCTTCGGTACCCGCAACCTCGACGCCACGGAACACCACCGCGGCATGGTGCTGGCGATTGCGTTCGAATCGCTGGTCAAGCTGTTTGCTTTTCTCGCGGTCGGCGCGTTCGTGACCTACGGCCTGTACGACGGTTTCGACGACCTGTTCGACCAGGCCATGCTCGCCCCGCGCCTGGAAGAATATTGGAAGGAAACCATCAACTGGCCGTCGATGGTGGTGCAGACCGGCGTGGCGATGATGGCAATCATCTGCCTGCCCCGGCAGTTCCACGTGACCGTGGTGGAAAACATCGACCCTCAGGATCTGCGCCTGGCCAAATGGGTGTTTCCGGCCTATCTGGCGCTGGCGGCGCTGTTCGTCGTTCCTATCGCCCTCGCCGGTCAGATGCTGCTGCCGAGTTCGGTACTGCCGGACTCGTTTGTCATCAGCCTGCCGCTGGCCCAATCCCACCCTGCCCTGGCGATGCTGGCGTTTATCGGTGGCGCCTCGGCGGCGACCGGCATGGTGATTGTCGCCAGCGTGGCGCTGTCGACCATGGTATCCAACGACATGCTGTTGCCATGGCTGCTGCGGCGCAACAACGCCGAGCGGCCGTTCGAAGTGTTCCGCCAGTGGATGCTCTCGGTGCGCCGAGTGAGCATTGTGGTGATTCTGCTGCTGGCCTACGTCAGTTATCGCCTGCTCGGCTCAACGGCGAGCCTCGCGACCATTGGCCAGATCGCCTTCGCCGCCGTGACCCAACTGGCCCCGGCCATGCTCGGCGCGCTGTACTGGAAACAGGCCAATCGTCGCGGTGTGTTCGCCGGTCTGGCTGCCGGGACGTTCCTGTGGTTCTACACCTTGATCCTGCCGATTGCCGCCAACAGCCTTGGTTTGTCGTTGAGCAGTTTCCCCGGCCTGGCCTGGTTGCACAGCAACCCGATGAAACTGCCGCTCACCCCGTTGACACAAGGCGTAGTGTTGTCGCTTGCAGCCAACTTCACGCTGTTCGCCTGGGTGTCGTTGCTGTCACGTACGAGGGTTTCGGAACATTGGCAGGCGGGTCGCTTCATCGGTCAGGAAATCAGTGCCCGCCCTAGCGCCCGTTCGATGCTGTCGGTGCAGATCGACGATTTGTTGCAGCTGGCCGCACGCTTCGTCGGCGAAGAACGCGCCCGTCAGAGTTTTATCCGCTTCGCCTACCGTCAGGGCAAAGGCTTCAACCCGAACCAGAACGCCGATGGTGAATGGATCGCCCATACCGAACGTTTGCTGGCCGGTGTGTTGGGTGCTTCTTCGACCCGGGCGGTGGTAAAAGCCGCCATCGAAGGTAGGGAAATGCAACTCGAGGACGTCGTCCGAATCGCCGACGAAGCCTCGGAAGTGCTGCAGTTCAACCGCGCGCTGCTGCAAGGCGCGATCGAGAACATCACCCAAGGCATCAGTGTGGTCGACCAGTCGCTGAAACTGGTGGCCTGGAACCGGCGCTACCTGGAGTTATTCAACTACCCGGATGGACTGATCAGGCTTGGCCGCCCGATTGCCGACATTATTCGCTACAACGCCGAACGCGGCCTGTGCGGTCCCGGCGAAGCCGAAGTGCACGTCGCCCGCCGCTTGCACTGGATGCGTCAGGGCCGCGCCCATACTTCTGAAAGACTTTTCCCAAATGGCCGTGTGATCGAACTGATCGGCAACCCGATGCCGGGCGGCGGTTTTGTCATGAGTTTCACCGACATCACCGCGTTCCGCGAGGCTGAGCAGGCGCTGACCGAAGCCAACGAGGGCCTGGAGCGTCGGGTCACCGAGCGGACCCACGAACTGTCGCAACTCAACGTCGCCCTGACCGAAGCCAAGGGCACCGCGGAGTCGGCCAACCAGTCTAAAACCCGTTTCCTGGCGGCGGTCAGCCATGACTTGATGCAACCGTTGAACGCTGCGCGACTGTTCTCGGCCGCCCTTTCCCACCAGGAAGACGGCCTCTGCGGTGAGGCGCAGAAACTGGTCCATCATCTGGACACGTCACTGCGCTCGGCCGAGGACTTGATCAGCGACCTGCTGGACATTTCCCGCCTGGAAAACGGCAAGATCAACCCTGATCCAAAACCGTTCGTGCTCAATGAGATGTTCGACGTCCTCGGCGCCGAGTTCAACGCACTGGCCCGCGATCAGGGACTGAAATTCCGCGTCAGGGGCAGCACGTTGCGCATCGACAGCGACATCAAACTATTGCGGCGAATCCTGCAGAACTTCCTGACCAATGCCTTCCGCTACGCCAAAGGCCCGGTACTGCTGGGGGTTCGCCGACGCAAGGGCGAGCTGTGCCTGGAAGTGTGGGACCGGGGGCCGGGCATTCCTGTGGATAAACAGCAGGTCATTTTCGAAGAATTCAAACGCCTCGACAGCCACCAGACGCGCGCGGAGAAAGGCCTGGGGTTGGGCCTGGCGATCGCTGACGGGCTGTGTCGCGTGCTGGGTCATACCTTGCGCGTACGCTCCTGGCCGGGGCGCGGCAGCGTGTTCAGCGTCAGTGTGCCGTTGGCTCGGGCGCAGTCCGCGACCCCGACCAAGGTCGCCGAGCTCAATGGCAAATTGCTGAGCGGCGCGCAGGTACTGTGCATCGACAACGAAGACAGCATCCTGATCGGCATGAACAGCTTGCTCACGCGCTGGGGTTGTCAGGTCTGGACCGCGCGCAACCGCGATGAATGCGCGGCGCTGCTCAGCGACGGGATGCGACCGCAATTGGCGCTGGTGGATTACCACCTGGACGATGGCGAGACCGGGACCGAGCTGATGGCATGGCTGCGAACCCGACTGGGTGAGCCAGTGCCAGGGGTTGTGATCAGCGCCGATGGGCGACCGGAGACGGTGGCCCAAGTGCATGCGGCGGGGCTGGATTACCTGGCTAAACCGGTGAAACCGGCGGCGTTGCGGGCGTTGCTGAGCCGGCATTTGCCGTTGTAGCGTTTGTTTCCTACGTCAAAAAATCGCAGCCTTCGGCAGCTCCTACAGAGTTTTGGGTACACCCGTAGCTGCCGAAGGTTCGGGCCGCGTTCGGACGATCTTTTGATTTTATTCCGGCAATTCGGCCAACCCATCCACATCCGTCATCGCCCGCTCCAGCAAGTCAGCCGGCAGGCTCTTGCTCGCCCGCGCGCCAAGCAACTTGAGCTGCTCGCTACGACTGACCAGATTGCCCCGACCTTCTGTCAGCTTATTGCGCGCAGAGCTGTAGGCTTTATCCAATTGTTGTAGGCGATTGCCGACTTCATCCAGATCCTGGATGAACAACACGAACTTGTCGTACAGCCACCCGGCCCGCTCGGCGATTTCCCGGGCGTTCTGACTCTGGCGTTCCTGCTTCCACAGGCTGTCGATGACGCGCAGGGTCGCCAGCAACGTGGTCGGGCTGACGATCACGATGTTGCGGTCGAAGGCCTCTTGGAACAGCGTCGGCTCAGCCTGCAATGCGGCGGAAAACGCCGCTTCGATCGGTACGAAGAGCAAGACGAAATCCAGGCTGTGCAGACCGTCGAGACGCTTGTAATCCTTGCCGGCCAGCCCTTTGACGTGAGTGCGCAAGGACAGCACGTGCTGCTTGATGGCGATCTGGCCGATGGCATCGTCTTCGGCCGCGACGTATTGCTGATAGGCCGTGAGGCTGACCTTGGAGTCGACCACCACCTGCTTGTCGCCCGGCAGATAAATGATCACGTCTGGCTGGAAACGCTCACCGTCCGGACCCTTGAGGTTGACCTGGGTCTGGTACTCGCGCCCCTTCTCCAGGCCCGCGTGTTCAAGCACTCGCTCAAGAATCAGCTCGCCCCAGTTACCTTGGGTTTTCTGCCCTTTCAAGGCGCGGGTCAGGTTAGTGGCTTCGTCGCTCAGGCGCAGGTTCAGCTGTTGCAGCCGCTCCAGTTCCTTGGCCAGGGAAAAACGTTCACGGGCTTCTGCCTGATAACTTTCTTCGACGCGTTTTTCGAAGGACTGGATGCGTTCCTTCAACGGATCGAGCAACTGACCGAGGCGTTGTTGACTGGTTTCGGCAAAGCGCTGCTCGCGCTCGTCGAAGATCTTGCCGGCCAGCTCGGCGAACTGCGCTCGCAACTCGTCTCGCGAGCCCTGAAGGTCGTTGAGGCGCTGCTGATGGCTTTCCTGCTGCTCACGCAGCTCGGCGTTGAGCGAGGCGGCCTGGGCGTCCAGACGACGCAACTCAGCCTCTTTGCCGGCGCGTTCCAGATTCCAGGCGTGGGCGGCATCGCGTGCGTCGTCACGCTCGATCTGCAACAGTTCGACTTCACGGCGTACGGCGGCCAGGTCTGCCTGTTTGGCGGCGTTGGCCTGGCCCAGATCACCTATTTCATCGCGACAGGCTTCGAGTTGGGCGTTCAATCCGTCCTGGGCCAAATGGGCGGTGGCCAGACGCTCTTCCAACAGTGCAACGTCTGACTGCGTGGCGCTCGCTCGGCGCTGAAGTTGCCAGGCCAGTACCAGTAACGGCAGCGCAGCGCCCGCCAGACCAAGCAATGCGCTGGTCAAGTCCATAGCCATAGCCACTCCTGCCAATGAAATAAAGCTTGAAGGTTAACCAAGGCGTCAGGTCTTGGACAGCTCAGTCTTCGATCAGACCCAGTTCCTGCTGGGCGCGCCGATCCCCTGCCCGCGCGGCCGAACGCAAAAGGTGCTGGCCGATACGGCGATCCCGGGCATTCCCGCATTCACGGCACATCAGTTGACCGAGTCGGCTTTGCGCGGCCACGACCCCTTCACGGGCTGGCTGCTTGAGCAAATGTCCGGCGAAGTGTTTGACGTTGGGGTTTTCGCCCAGACGCGGGCTGTCCAGCAGCCACTCGGCCACACGCATCGAAAAGCGCTTGGGCGGGGTAACGTTGGGAGGTGTGGAGATTGCAGGGACTGATACGCAGCGAAACTTCATAAAGCACTGTGGGGCAGATCGGAAGGCGCGCCACTCTACTCTTTTTTTCTTACAGGTAAAGCCTAAAAAAACCCGGCACGCCCGTCCTAGAGCAAGCGCTCGGGACAATCCACAGAAGCTGTGGATAACTCAGTGGACAACCGCCTTTGAACTCTCGCAAAGCCCTATGGAATGGGGCCCGCAGTCAAACTGACGATTTTTTCACCAGCAAAAAAAAGCGATGTTTTTCATTGACTTAAATTTTGGTTCCAGGCACCCACTGCGTTTGAAGGGAAGATGACAGCGGCGTGACACCCCGCGTGACTTATGTGCACAAGTACCTTCGAGGCAGTTATATCGATGCGCTTTTACGGCGCATTTTTCGCCTGCACCTGGGGATAAACCTTGGCAAACCCATGATCCAGGCTGGTCCTGGCCCGATGAGCCGTGACTACCAATAGTCGGAATTTGTGCTATTACAGGGCAAGTCTGCGGCTAACGGCTTTTTCCGAGCGCCAATCCGGACGTTGAATGAGGGCGTTCAGAGAACTTTTTTGCCAACACACTTCCCTTCAGCAATTCAATCCGTTAGTATCCGCGGCGTTAGTACCAAGCTGAAAGTCAATTCTGGTCGAACAAATCCCCCCGGTCAGCCTTCCCAAAGGAAGCCTCCACCGACAAAGCGGGATCGACCACCTCGATGGTTTCCAGGTAAACCTTGCGTCAACACAGCCTTTGAATCGAAAGCAAAGGGTGTTGCGAAGCTCACTTACTCTGACCGAACCAACCTGCAAATTGATCAGGATCTTCACCCCGGGCCCAGAACCTTTGCCCTTGATGTGTTGCCTGCCCTCCTAAGTACCTACCTGCCAGCCCAAGCGCGCCAATTTATCAGCGCTTCAAACTGGCTGCTTTGTTCCAGTCGGGTTCTTCGTTCGACCAATGGTGGTCGTCGTCACTGGAACGTTTTAACTTTGCACGGTTCTTATCCGTGTCGCTTGTAGGAACACCCAATGACTATGTCTACTCAAATCCACACCCAGGATGCCATTCGCACCCTAACCAACGCTTTTGCACCAATGAACTGCCTGATCATGGCTGCTCGCAAAGGCTGCTTCAGCTTCACTCTGGTCAACGAACACGGCATCGCTCGTCACAGCGAACGCCTGTACCCCGATCAATACTCCAGCGCCGAGCCGCTGCAGGCCGTGATCGAGCGTACCCGTCAGGCACTGGTTGCCTGATACGCCAGAAAGACTGAAAACCTCAAAAGCCTCGCTCAAAAAGCGGGGCTTTTTATTGCCCGAAATTTCACTTTTCGCCGCTGCCGCCTAAGCACAAACCGATATAACGGTTATAACTCGCAGCCGATAATATTTTAAAAACAGGCCTTTACGGCGCGAATATGACACTACACTTCAACTCAAGCGGCTTGAGCCGCTTCCGGCGAGCCTGAGTCGATTCACCCGCTGCCAAGGCCCCTTCAGGTATCGCCGACCATTTCACGTTTCGAGGGCTTTATGGGTATCGCTGCCAGCGAACTGTGCCGTTATGTGATTCGCCCGACATTGATTTACCTCGGGCGCCATAGCGCAACTGCCGAATCCCTGCTGCTGGGCATCGCCGCCAGCCAGTCAGCCCTTGGTACTGCCCTGCATGACCGCCGTGGACACGGCCTGTACCGAATCGCCGAACCCCGCCATCAAGCAATTTGGGACCACTACCTGGCACTTGACCCGGAACGCGCAAGCCTGGTTCGCGGCCTGGCCAGCCAACATGCTTTCCTGAGTGGTCCGCACCTCGAATTGACCGTCAACCTGCGTTACGCCACAGCCATCGCCTGGCTTCTGGTAGAAGAACAGAACACCCCCCTCCCCGAAGCAGACGACCTACTGGGAATGGCCCGCATCTGGCGCCAGACCTTCCAGCCTCAAGGACGCCTGAGAGACTTCACCTGCGCCTGGCAAACCTGTGTTTCACCGCTGAATCAGGTCGCCTGCTGATCTGCTGCTTCCACAAGATCGCGCAACTGCTGCGATTTTGGTCGGATTGTCCTACAAAACCGCTCTAAATCAAGCGATACGGCCTATAGCGCTGGGACGAAAATGTTGGTAATTTTCGCCCCGGTGATCATCAGGAGTTCTAATAATGAAAAAAGTAATGCTCAAAACCACCCTTAGCCTCGCCGTTACCTTGGCATCCACCCAAATCTTCGCAAGTGGCTTCGCCCTTAACGAACAAAGCATCAGCGGGATGGGGACAGGTTTTGCCGGGCGATCTTCTTCTGCCGACGATGCATCCACCGTTTTTGGCAACCCTGCCGGCATGTCTCGCCTCAAGCGCGAACAAGTGACCGGTGGTGTTGCATTTATCGACGCGCACACTGACATCAGTGATGCCAGCTCCCGCCCGAATAGTGGTACCAACAAAGGTGACATGGTCCCTTTCATGGGCGTGCCCATGGGCTACTACGTAAAGCCAATCGATGACCAGTGGGCAGTCGGTTTCGGCGTCTACGCTCCATTCGGTCTGGTGACCGACTACGAGAACGGCTTCGCCGGCAAATACTTCGGCAGCAAGAGCGAAGTCAAAATCGTGACTCTCCAGCCAACCGTCAGCTACGCCTTCAACGACAAGGTGTCGATCGGTTTCGGTCCGACCATCAACCGCATCGACGGTACTCTGGAATCGAACCTGTCGCTGACCCAACGTGCACCGGACGGTGAAGTCAAGATCAAGGGTGACGACACGGCGCTGGGCTACAACATCGGTATCCTGGTTCAAGCCACCGACTCCACCCGCGTCGGCCTGACCTACCACTCGAAAGTGAAGTACAAGCTTGAGGGTAACACCAAGGTCAACTACGGCTTCCTCGCGAACCTGCGTCAGAACCCGAACCAGAAGTACGACGCGTCGCTGGATATCACCACGCCTGAGTCGGTCGACTTCTCGGTCACTCATCAGCTGGACGACCAGTGGACTCTCTACGCAGGCAGCACCTGGACTCGCTGGAGCCGCCTGAAGGAAATCAGCGTCGAGAACAGCGGTGTTCCTGCCGCCCTGGCCCCCCAGTTCGGCACCATCACTGAAGAGCAGAACTGGCACGACACCTGGGCTCACGCCATCGGTGCTTCCTATCAGTTGAACAAGCAGTGGGTGCTGCGTACCGGCCTGTCCGTTGACCAGGCACCGACCAACAACGAAAACCGTTCCCCACGCATCCCGACGGGCGATCGCAAGATTTTCAGCCTGGGCGCCGGCTGGAGCCCGACCGACGACCTGACCATCGACGTAGCGTATTCGTACCTGCGCGAAGAGTCGGTCAAGGTCAACAACAGCAACGGTGCCCCTCGTAACCAGAGCTACAACGCCAAGTACGAAAACAGTGCGAACGGTTTCGGTGTCGGTGCGACCTACCGCTTCTGACGGTTCCTCACTCGCCGCCTGAATTGAAAAAGCCCCGCTCTCTTGTACAGAGGCGGGGCTTTTTAACGGGTGTCGATCAGGGTTGCGAGGCCAGGGCTTTCTCCACCGCAGCGATGAACTCGGGATCGTCAGGCGTGGTCAGGCTGGAGAAATTGGCGATCACCTTGCCCTTGCGATCGACCACATATTTGTAGAAATTCCACTTCGGCGCGGTGCTCTGCTTGGCAATGATCTTGAACAAATGAGTCGCATCATCACCGCGGACTTTCTGCGGTTCAGTCATGGTGAACGTCACGCCGTAGTTCACATAGCAGACCTTGGCGGTCTCTTCGCCATCCTTGGACTCTTGCTTGAAGTCGTTGGACGGAACGCCGATCACCTCCAGTCCCTGATCCTTGTAGCGCTGATTCAGTGCCTCAAGGCTTTTGAACTGCGGGGCAAAACCACAGAAGCTCGCGGTATTGACCACCACCAGCGGTTTTCCGGCGAAGCGCTGGCACAGGTCGATGGATTCCTTGGCGCGCAGCTTGGGCAACGAGCCTTGCAAAAGCTCCGGGCACTCTGCCGCTTGAGCCCATCCACTAAACGCTACCAGTAACGCGGGAACAGCGAGCCAGCGCATCAGCATGTCGGTGCATCCTTGAGAAGTCGTCAACAACGAAGTTACTCGCCCTCCTATCCTGCTAGCAAGCACCCATGCCCAGTTGCATCAACGCGAGCCCACCCTGATGCCAGCCCCACCACGACAGGGCCAGCAGCAAGGCGCAGACAGCGACGACAGCGATCCGCGGCCAGAGACTGTTCATATCGCACTCATCTGTGTTTGCAGACGCGCCACCGGCCGCTCACGCACCGGCCAGTTCAGGGCGGCGGCCAACAGGCTCAAGAGAATCGCTACCTGCCAGATCAAGTCATAGCTCCCGGTTCGGTCGTACACCACCCCGCCCAACCAGCCGCCGAGGAACGATCCGAGCTGGTGAAACAGGAAAACAATCCCACCGAGCATGGACAGATTTCGCACGCCGAACAAGGTTGCGACGGTGCCGTTGGTCAAGGGCACGGTCGACAGCCACAGGAAGCCCATCGCCATGCCAAACAGGTACGCGGTGGTCGTCGTGACCGGCGCCCACAGGAACAACCCGATCACCACTGCCCGCAGCAGATACAGGCCGGTGAGCAAGCGCGGCTTGGACATCCGCCCGCCGAGCCAGCCCGCCGTGTAGGTCCCGAATATATTGAACAGCCCGATCAACGCCAGCACCGTCGTACCGACGCTCGCCGGAAGGTGCTGATCCACCAGATAAGCCGGCAAGTGCACGCCGATGAATACCACCTGAAAACCGCAAACAAAAAAGCCGAACGCCAGCAGCCAGAATCCCGAGTGGGAACAGGCCTCGCGCAGTGCCTCGGACAGTGTTTGTTCATGACCGAACACCGGTAGCGGCTTGTCCTTGAGCATGCTCACCAGCGGCACGATCAGCGCCACCAACAGGCCCAACACCAGCAATGCCGCGGACCAGCCGAGCCAGCCGATCAATCCCAGCGTGCCGGGCAACATGGCGAACTGGCCGAAAGAACCGGCTGCGCTGGCAATGCCCATGCCCATGCTGCGTTTCTCCGGCGGCACTGCGCGGCCGACCACGCCGAGGATCACCGAGAAGGAGGTGCCGGACAGACCGATGCCGATCAACAGGCCGGCACTCAGGGACAAGGTCACGGCCGAATCCGACAGGCCCATGAACATCAGGCCCAATGCATACAAGACACCGCCGACCAGCACCACTTTCGCGGCGCCAAAGCGGTCGGCCAGCGCGCCGGTGAATGGCTGCGCCAGGCCCCAGATCAGGTTCTGCAAGGCAATGGCGAAGGCAAACGTCTCACGCCCCCAGCCGAACTCGGCACTCATCGGCGCCAGAAACAGCCCGAAGCCGTGTCTTACACCCAAGGACAATGCGAGAATCAGCGCACTCCCCAATAAAACCCAACCGCACGTACGCCACATCGATGTCATTCTTATTCTCCGGTAGCGGGTATATACCCGCTTAAGATCGGAAAAACCGGCATCACGCCAGTTCGTCCAGCAGTCGCAGCAAGGTTTCGCGTTTCTCGGCACCCAAACGGTCGATCAACCGCTGTTGCGCCGCTTCCCACGCGGGCAAGGCCGCTTTCAGGCGCTCAACACCGGCCTCGGTGAGCATGACAATGCGGTTACGCATGTCTTCGCCCTCGACCAGCATCAGCAGGCCTTCGCCTTCCAGCACCCGCAGATTGCGCCCCAAGGTACTGCGATCCAGCCCCATGGCCTCGGCCAACGTGGAAATACTCGGTTTATCCAGACGCTGCAGATTACACAGCAGAGAATACTGGGCAACGTTGATCCCGAAGCCGTCGAGCGCGCCGTCGTAGTGCCTGCTGACGCCTCGGGCGGCGCGACGCAGGTTGATGCATAAACATTGGGAGTCGAGCATGGTGCGTGTATATACCCGCGGTTGTGTTAAATCAAGTTACATGATGTGGGAAGTTCAGCAGATCGCCAATCCCACCAGCACCGCGACTTCAAGGATTTCCAGCAACGCCCCCGCTGTATCGCCCGTCGTGCCGCCCAATCGGCGCAGCATCACGTGCCGCAGCCGGGCAAACACCAGCGCCGCCAGCACCACTGCCAACACGCCGCTGAGGCCGGCAATCAAAACACACGCCAACGCACTGACCGCCAACACCTGCTTGCCCGCCAGACGTGGCAGATGATCGGCCAGCGCCTGCCCCAAGCCACCGGCACGCACATAAGGCGTGGTCAGGAACAAGCCCAGCATCGCGCTGCGCCCGATCAACGGGACAATGATCAGGACAACGGCGTGTTGCTGCTCGATCAATGCCAGCAACGCAGCGAATTTGAGCAGCAACACCAGCACCAACGTCACCACCGCGATCGGCCCGCTGCGCGGGTCCTTCATGATCGTCAACGTGCGCTCTCGATCGCCGAACCCACCGAGCCATGCATCGGCACTGTCGGCCAGGCCGTCCAGGTGCAACGCGCCGCTGAGCAATCCCCAAACCGTCAGCAACAGCGCTGCGTGAAGCAACAACGGGGTGCCGAGCAGCAGCCAGTTGAACGCCCACAAAATCCCGCCGAACAGTAGGCCGACCAGCGGATAAAACAGCAACGACCGCCCTAAATCCTGTGGTTCCGGCATGCCCGGCAGACGAATCGGCAGACTGCTCAAAAATTGCAGGGCGATCCAGAACGGCAACATGGTCAGATCGCTTCCCTTAACAACACGCCAGATTCCACCGTCAGCGAAAACAACGCGCCATGCCCGACTTCGACGTTGAGCAACTGCTCACGAGGCAACCCCCGCGCCTGAGCCAGCAACAAGCGCATGACCCCGCCGTGGCTAATCAGCAACACCCGCTCGCCTGCGCAGGTAGCCTGCAAGCGCTCAACGGCTGCCAACACCCGCGTGGAAAAATCCACCATCGGCTCACCCTGAGGCGGCGTAAACGAATAAGGATCGGCCCAGAACAATCCCAACGCCTCGGCATCGGTGTCCATCAGCGCGGCGGCGCTTTGCCCTTCCCAGGCGCCGAAGTGCAGCTCTTGCAGGTCTTTATCCAACTGCACCGGCAACCCCAGTTGCACGCCAAGTTCTTCGGCGAACCGCGCACACCGTTGCAACGGCGAGCTGACCAAACGATCCCAAGGCCCCTGCTCGACCACCGCCGCGCGCATCTGCGCCCAGCCCTTTTCAGTCAGCGCATCGTCAAGGCTGCCGCGCAAACCGCCGCCGAGCTCGGTTTCACCGTGGCGCAACAGGTCCAGGCGCAAGGTCATGCCGGACGATCCGCCACAGCGGCCTCGGCGAAAGTCGCCATCTGCCCGTGAAGGTCGCACGCCAGACGCAGCAACGGCACGGCCAACGCCGCGCCACTGCCTTCGCCCAGACGCAGGCCGAGATCCAGCAGCGGTTCGGCGTTCAGGGTTTCCAGCACGTGACGATGACCCGGCTCGGCGCCGCGATGACCGAACAACAGCCACTGACGGCATTCAGGATTCAAGCGCACCGCCACCAACACCGCGACGCTGCAAATGAAACCGTCCACCAGCACCGCGACGCCTTCCTGGGCACACGCCAGATACGCGCCGACCAGTGCCGCGATTTCAAAACCGCCGAGGTTGAACAGGGTTTGCAGTGCATCGCCACGTTGAGCGCTGTGCAACGCCAAAGCGCGCTTGATAACCTGGGCTTTATGACTGACGCCCGCCGCGTTCAAACCCGTGCCCGGCCCGGCCAGATCCACCACCGGGCAATCGAGCAAGGCACAGGCCAATGCGCTGGCCGCGGTGGTATTACCGATGCCCATCTCGCCACCGATAAACAACTGCGCACCCGCCGAGATGGCGCGCTGCACGCTGTCGCGGCCAGCCTGCAAAGCGAGTTCGCCTTGAGCCGGCGTCATCGCCGAACCTTCGACGAAATTCGCCGTGCCCGGGCCGATGTTCACGTGACGCACACCCGGCAAATTCAACGACGGCGTCACCGTGCCGAGGTCGACAACTTCCAGGGAAGCCCCGAGTTGCCGCGCCAACACGCTGATCGCCGCCCCGCCGCTGACGAAGTTGTGCAGCATCTGCCCGGTGACTTCCTGGGGAAATGCCGACACCCCTTCAGCGACCACGCCATGGTCACCGGCAAAAATCGCGATCCACAGCTGATCCAGTCTCGGCTTGACCTGCCCTTGTAACCCGGCCAATTGGACGGCCACCGACTCAAGCCGACCGAGGGAGCCGGCCGGTTTGGTCAGCTGCTGTTGACGGGCCTGCGCCTGCTCGACCGCTTGAGCATCGATCGGTTTGCACGGGTTAAGCCACCAGGATTGAGTCATAACGCAGTTCCTTTCAAAGTCAGGGGCAGACCGGCGACGGTCAGGACGACGCGTTGACAGCGCTCGGCCAACGCTTGATGCAGCCAACCGGCTTCATCGACATAGCGGCGAGTCAATTCGCCCAGCGGCACGACACCCATTCCGGTCTCGTTGCTGACAAAAATGATTTCACCCGGCAACGACGCCAGGCACTCCAGCAATGCATCGCGTTCGGCTGACAGCCGCTTGGTGTCGTCGAGCATGAGCAGGTTAGTCATCCACAGGGTCAGGCAATCCACCAGCAGGCAACGTTCGGCACTGGCGGTTTCGCGCAGGATGCGGGCGAGTTCCACAGGCTCTTCGATCAACGCCCATTCGGCTGGACGACGGGCGCGGTGATGGGCGACCCGCTCGTTCATTTCACCGTCGAGGGGTTGGCTGGTGGCAATGTAGGTCACCGCCAGATTGCTGTCGGAGGCGAGTTTTTCGGCCAGGCGGCTTTTACCGGAACGGGCGCCGCCGAGGATCAGTTGCAGCATGGTTCATTCCTTCAAATTGGCGGTGTGGCGACGGGCCTCATCGCGAGCAAGCTCGCTCCCACATTGGAATGCGATCACCTGTGGGAGCGAGCTTGCTCGCGATGAGGCCATCAAATTCAACCTAAAACCCGCAGAGCTCACGCAACAGCCGTGTATCCAGATGCTTCTCCACCAGATCCGCCAGCCGCTCGATATCGCGCTCACGCAACGCGTGATAATCCACGTCCTGCACCGCCTGCAAACCTGCCCAGCGCAACAGCGCACTGCACGCCGGGGGCGATTCAAACAGCCCATGCAGATAGGTGCCGAAAATCTGCCCGTCCACGCTTTGCGCACCGTCGCAGCGACCGTCATCCAGCTGCACCGCGGCGTTTTCCAACGCCGGCCCGGTGGTCACGCCGGCATGAATTTCATAGCCGCTGACCGGCGCATCTTCCAGCGCCAGACGTCCGCGCACATTGCGCAACTGCTTCTCTTCTTCGAGCTGCGTTTCAAACGCCAACAAGCCCAAACCGGCGCTGGAACCCGGTGCGCCTTCGAGGCCTAGCGGGTCGTGTACCTGCTCGCCGAGCATTTGCAGACCGCCGCAAATCCCCAGCACTTTACCGCCATAACGAAGATGACGACTGATCGCGGTGTCCCAGCCATTGGCCCGCAGATACGCGAGGTCGCTGCGCACGCTCTTCGATCCGGGGAGAATAATCAGGTCCGCCGGCGGAATCGCCTGACCGGGGCCGACAAATTGCAGATCCACCTGCGGATGCAAGCGCAGTGGATCGAAATCGGTGTGGTTGCTGATGCGCGGCAGCACCGGCACCAGCACTTTCAGCACCTGGTCGGCCTTGTCGGTCTGACGCTGATCGATGCCGTCCTCGGCTTCCAGGTGCAGATCCATCACGTAAGGCAGAACGCCGATCACCGGTTTGCCGGTGCGCGCTTCCAGCCAGTCGAGACCCGGTTGCAGCAAAGCGATATCGCCGCGAAACCGGTTGATGATGAAGCCTTTGACCCGCGCCTGCTCGCTGGGCGACAGCAGTTCCAGTGTGCCCACCAGATGCGCGAAAACCCCGCCGCGATTGATGTCGGCGATCAGCACGACCGGACAATCCACGGCCTCGGCAAAGCCCATGTTGGCGATGTCACCGGCACGCAGATTGATCTCGGCCGGCGAGCCCGCGCCTTCGACCATGACCACTGGATACGCTGCGCTCAGCCGTTCATGGGAGGCCAGCACTGCTTGCATGGCGATGGCTTTGTAGTCGTGATACGCGACCGCGCTCATCGTCGTGACCGCGCGACCATGGATGATCACTTGGGCGCCGGTGTCGCTGTTGGGTTTGAGCAGCACCGGGTTCATGTCGGTGTGCGGCTCAAGGTTGGCGGCCTGAGCCTGCACCGCTTGCGCGCGACCGATCTCGCCACCGTCGGCGGTCACCGCACTGTTAAGTGCCATGTTCTGCGGCTTGAACGGCACGACGCTGACGCCCTGACGCGTGACCCAGCGGCACAACGCTGTCACCAGCGTACTTTTACCAGCGTCGGAAGTGGTGCCCTGCACCATCAACGTAGTCATTGGGTTTCCTTGGCGTAGGCTTGTAGGGCTTTTTCGAGACGGGTGAAATCCGCGTCATCGGCGGGCAAGCCGAAACGCAGGCTGCTGTTGTGCGTGAACAACCGCAGCAAAATGCCGCGCCGAGCCATGAACTCATGCAGGTCTTCGGCGCGGTCGGTGATCAGCCATTGAAACAAGGCGCAGCCGCCCTGTGGTTTGAAACCGTGCTGTTCCAGCAGCAGCGCCAGACGCTCGCTGGCCTCTTCAGCGCGAACCCGTTGCCGGGCATGCCCTTCGGTATCCCGCAGACAGGCCTGCCCCAACACCCGCGTCGGTCCGCTGACCGCCCACGGCCCCACTTGCTCGGCCAGCAACTTGAGTAACTTGCGCTCGGCCAGTACGAAACCCAGGCGCACACCGGCCAGGCCGAAAAACTTGCCGAAGGAACGCAGCACGATCAACCCGACCTGATTGGCAAAAGGTGCCAGGCTCAGCGGCGGCGTGTTGTCCATAAACGCCTCGTCCACCACCAGCCAGCCACCGCGCTGCGCCAGCCGCGAATGCCAGTCGAGCAGCCGACTCGGCGTCAGGCTCAGGCCGGTTGGGTTGTTCGGGTTGACCACCACCAACACGTCGAGACTGTCGAGAAAGAAGTCGACTTCCTGCTCCAGCACTTCACGCACGATGTAGCCATTACGGCGCCACGCTTCGGCGTGTTCGGCGTAACACGGCGAGAGCACGCCGACCTTGCCGACCCGGCGCAAACGCGGCAGCAACTGGATCGCCATTTGCGAGCCCGCCACCGGCAGCACCTGAGCGGCGCCGTAGTAATCACAGGCCGCCTGCTCCAGACCGTCATCGGTTTCCGGCAACCGCGCCCAGGCCCGCAACGGGATCTGCGGGACCGGAAACGGCCAGGGCGCGAGGCCGCTGGACAGGTCGAGCCAATCGGCTTCGGCGATACCGTAATCGAGCGCTGCCTTGCGTAACCGACCACCGTGCTCAAGCATAAAATTCAGCCCCCACGCAGAGGATCAGCAACCATAACCATACCCCGCGCTGGACCAATTGCCAGCCGCGGTCGATGGAGTCGGCGTCCGCCGGCACGCCTTCGCCCAGTGGCGGACGCTGATGCAGTTCACCGTGATAAATCGCCGCCCCGCCCAACTCGACTCCGAGCGCACCGGCACCGGCCGCCATCACCGGACCGGCATTCGGGCTGTCCCAGGTCGGGCCCTGGGTGCGCCAGCATTTCAGCGCCAGTCGGGTTTTACCCAGCAGCGCGTAGGTCAGCGCCACCAGGCGTGCAGGAATATAGTTGAGGACATCGTCGATCTTTGCCGCGGCCCAGCCGAAACGCTCGAATCGTTCATTGCGGTAACCCCACATCGCATCCAGCGTGTTGCTCAAACGGTAGAGCACCACACCAGGCGCGCCGGCCACGGCAAACCAGAACAGCGCAGCGAATACCGCATCGCTGCCGTTCTCCAGCACCGATTCTGTGGCGGCGCGGGCGACTTCGGTTTTATCCAGTTCGCTGGTCTGGCGGCTGACCAGATAACTGACCCGTTTGCGCGCCTCGTCTAAATCATCGCTGCGCAGCGCCTTGGCCACCGGCTCGACGTGTTCACCGAGGCTGCGCATGCCGAGGGCGCAATAGAGCACGAGAATTTCGACGATCCAGCCGACATAGGGCGCCCAGGAAAACGCCGTGGCCAGCAAGGTCAGCGACAACACCGCGATCACCCAGGCAGTGACGCCATGACTGCGCCAGCCGCGACCTTCACCATTGAAACGTTGCTCGATGCGGTCGGCAAAACGGCCGAAAGCCACCAGCGGATGCCAGCGTTTGGGTTCACCCAGCAGCGCATCCAGCGCAACCGCGGCGACACTCAACAACGCCACACTCATTGACTCACTCCCCAATAATTTTCATACAGCAGCTCACTGAGCGAACGCGCCTGCGCCCAGCCTTCGAGTACCAGCATCGGCGCCGGATAGAATTCCTTGACCGGGCCGAGACAAAGAACAGCCAACGGCTTGGCCCCGGCGGGCAACCCCAGCAAGTCCGCCAGCGCTTGCGGCTCGAACAGCGAGACCCAGCCCATGCCCAATCCTTCAGCGCGGGAGGCCAGCCAGAGGTTCTGGATCGCGCAGGACAACGAGGCCATGTCCATTTCCGGCATCGTGCGACGGCCGAAGATGTGACGCTCGCGATCATCCATCAGCGCAGCAACCAGCACTTCGGCGCAGTCGTTGATGCCTTCGACTTTCAGCTTCATGAATTCGTCGGTGCGCTCGCCGAGGGCTTCGGCGGTGCGGATGCGTTCTTCTTCCACCAGTGACTGGATCTTGCCGCGCAGGGCTCGATCACTGATGCGGATGAACCGCCAGGGCTGCATCAGGCCGACACTCGGCGCCTGATGCGCGGCTTCGAGCAGGCGCCGCAGTAACTCGGGCTCGACCGTGCCACCGCTGAAATGACGCATGTCGCGGCGTTCGCCGATGGCTCGGTAGACGGCTGCGCGTTCGGCTTCGGAAAATGCGTTGTCCGTCATGGCCTCTTCGCGAGCAAGCCCGCTCCCACAGTGGACCGCATTTCTTCAGACAACACACTTTCTAATGTGGGAGCGGCGGTGCGACGATTCGACTTGCTCGCGAAGGCGGCTTGAAGGTCAGGCGCAAACAGCGCGGCAACCGCGGATGGATTGGACGGGAAATAGAAATGCACATAAGAAGCCGTCATCCGCCCTTCGCGGTAAACCGCCTCTGCCCCGCGCCCACCGTTCGGGCTCAAGCCACGAGCAATAGGTTCAAGCTCGGTACTGGTCAGTGAGTGGTGATAGGTGTGCCCGCGCAGCGAACCTTCCGGTAATTCGACTGCCTGCAACGCCAACGCGGCCAGACGCTTTTGCATCACCGCATCACCGGCCAGCAAGCCGACTAATTCAGCGCGAGTGCCCTCGACATCGGTCAACGAATCGAGCAGATAGAGCATGCCACCACACTCGGCCAACATCGGTTTCCCCGCCGCATGGTGAGCGCGGATTGCGGCCAGCATCGTGGTGTTCTGTGACAGCGCCACATGGTGCAATTCGGGATAACCGCCCGGCAGATAAAGACTGTCTGCCGGCGGCAATTGCGCATCACGGATCGGCGAGAAAAACAGCAACTCAGCGCCCATGGCTCGCAGCAAATCCAGGCTTGCACCGTAGGTGAAGGCAAACGCTTCGTCACGGGCCACGGCAATTCGCACACCGGCCAGCAACGGTTCTGCAGCGATCACATCAGGCGCGGCGAATTCCACCGCCGGTGGCAGCGCGACCTCGCAGCTGCTGGCCAGTGCATCGGCCGCCGCATCGAGGCGCAGGTCGAGATCGTTCAACTCACTGGCCTGAACCAGACCCAAATGGCGACTCGGCAATTCGATCCCCGTTTCCCGGGACAAGGCGCCGTACCAGCGCAAACCTTCAGTCAGGCTGCCTTCAAGTAATTGCGCATGACGCAGGGTGCCGACGCGGTTGGCCAGCACACCGGCAAACGGCAAGTCCGGCTGATAACGCGCCAGCCCCAACGCCAGTGCGCCAAAGGTCTGGGCCATCGCCGTGCCGTCGATCACACCGAGCACCGGCACACCGAAGTGTCGCGCCAGATCAGCGCTGGACGGCGTACCGTCGAACAGTCCCATGACGCCTTCGATGAGGATCAGATCGGCTTCGCCGGCGGCCTCCCACAATAGTCGACGACTTTCCTGCTCCCCGACCATCCACATGTCCAGTTGATACACCGGCGCACCGCTGGCGCGCTCGAGAATCATCGGGTCGAGAAAGTCGGGGCCGCATTTGAACACGCGCACCTTGCGGCCCTGATTGCGATGCAAACGGGCCAGTGCGGCGGTGACGGTGGTCTTGCCCTGACCGGAGGCCGGCGCGGCAATCAATACCGCCGGGCAATGACGTGGTTGACTCACAATTCGACGCCTTTTTGCGCTTTGATCCCGGCCTGGAATGCGTGCTTGATCACGCCCATCTCGGTGACGGTGTCGGCCAGTTCGATCATCTCCGGCTTGGCGCCGCGACCGGTCACCACCACATGCTGCATCGGCGGACGGGCCTGCAAGTCGCTGAGCACTTGATCGAGGTCCAGATAACCGTGCTTGAGCGCAATGTTCAATTCATCCAGCACCACCAGGCCGATCGACGGGTCACGCAGCAATTCGCGCGACACCGCCCACGCGGCTTCGGCGGCGGCGATGTCACGCTGGCGATCCTGGGTTTCCCAGGTGAAGCCCTCACCCATCACATGAAAGCGCACCTGTTCCGGAAAGCGCCGAAAGAACAGTTCTTCGCCGGTGCTGCTGCGCCCCTTGATGAACTGCACCACGCCACACTGCATGCCGTGGCCCATGGACCGGGCGAGCATGCCGAAGGCCGAGCTGCTTTTGCCTTTGCCGTTGCCGGTCAGCACCAGCAGCAGGCCACATTCATTCGGGGAATTGGCGATGCGTTCGTCGATCACGGCTTTTTTGCGCAGCATGCGCGCCAGATGACGTTCGTCACGATCGGGGGTATCAGTCATGGGGGAGCTCTCCGTTGAGGCTGGATAACGGCGGGCAGGCACAAGAATAGACGGCAAGAAGCCTGGCATCGCCCACCGTGATGCCGCTGGATGGATCAGGCCGGTCTCCGGGCTCATGAGCGGCGTTGGCCTGGCTGCGCGCCTTCCCATGTTGATATCAACACAGTGGCTCAAGGCGCAGCCTTCACTCATTTACCGTTGCGGGGGCAGCGCCGGGATCATGGCTCTTCGTCGCTTGAAGAGAGTCACTCACCGGCTTCCCTGTTTCACTCTGTCGACCAAGGTCACAGAGCACCTGAAACAAGCCGCGAAGGTTAGAGGGTTGGGGATGGAGCGTCAATTGAAGACGGGCGGCCTGCGGGCGAATAACTGCCGTCGATCAATTATCTGGCGCCAATCTTGTGCCACACTCTCAGCAGTGATATCAAAGAGCCACAATCTCACAACACAATAACAAGGGTGAGCCACATGCAAGGCATGATCATCAGCAATCCGAAGCTGGAATTCCTGCGCCCGGTGCTGGAACGCTGGTTTGACTGTATCGACCGCTACAACGCCGTGCGCGGCGATAACGACACGCCTTACTGGTTCGACGAAAAAGCCAACCTGAGCCTGCTTTCCGCCGCGGCCTGGATGGCAGAAATGATCACGCTGCAACAAACGCCGACCCGTAAGCAGACCGAGGAAGGCGAACGCAATGGCCGCGCCGATCTGTTTATCGCGACCAGCGAAGAACGCGCTTACCTTCAGGCGACCCAGCGCTGGCCACGCGTCAACAGCCTGAACCTGACTCAAGCATTGCAGGACATCACCAGCGACGCCAAGCGCATCAGCTACGCCAGCGACCTGAAACTCGGCTGCCTGTTCGTCGCGCCGCAAAAAGCCCAACAAAGCGCCACCCCGGAAGAACTCCAGGACATGGTCGACGACCTGCAAAAGGAACACTCCTGCGCGGTGGCCTGGTACTTCCCCTATGCCTATCGCAAGTTGCGCAACGATGCCGGCAACTATCACCCCGGCATTGCCGTGCTGTTCAAGGAAGCCCGCGGCTGACCGGTTGAACCATCGCGCATTTGCGCTTCTCTATTGATTAGGTCAATGCATTCATAGGGAAGATCAGCATGCGCAAGCCCCCGCTCGTTCTCGTCATCGTGCTCGCCGGAGGGCTTGCCGCCTGTGGTGAAACCTCCAGGCTGCAAGTCTCCGACGGCACCGGCCCGTCACCCAAGCTGCCAGAACCAAACAAAACCCTGATCCCGACAGTGAACATCGCCCCGGCGATTGGCTGGCCGAACGGCGCGAAGCCTATCGCCGCGACAGGGACTCAGGTGGCGGCGTTTGCCGAAGGTCTCGATCACCCGCGCTGGCTTTACGTATTACCTAACGGCGACGTGCTGGTGGCCGAAACCAACGCACCACCCAAACCCGATGACGGCAAAGGCATTCGTGGCTGGGTCATGGGCAAAGTCATGGACCGTGCCGGCGCCAAAGTACCGAGCCCGAATCGCATCACGCTGCTGCGGGACAAGGACCACGACGGCATCGCCGAAACCCGTATGGTGTTCCTGGAAAACCTCAACTCGCCCTTCGGTATCACCCTGGTCGGCAATGACCTCTACGTCGCCGACACGGACCGCTTGCTGCGTTTCCACTATGAAAACGGCGAGACGGCGATCAAGTCGCAGCCTATGAAGGTGATCGACCTGCCGGGCGGTACGCTTAATCACCACTGGACCAAAAACGTCATCGCCAGCAAGGACGGCAGCAAGCTGTACGTCACGGTAGGCTCCAACAGCAACGTGGCCGAAAACGGCATGGACAAGGAAGAAGGTCGGGCGGCGATCTGGGAAGTGGATCGCGCCACCGGCAATCATCGAATCTTCGCCTCGGGGATTCGTAATCCAAACGGGCTAGCCTGGGAACCTCGGAGCGGCGCATTGTGGACGGCAGTCAACGAACGTGACGAGATCGGCAGCGATCTGGTGCCAGATTACATCACTTCAGTGAAAGACGGCGGGTTCTACGGCTGGCCTTACAGTTATTACGGTCAGCACGTCGACATCCGCGTCGAACCGCAAAACCCCGACCAGGTGGCCACGGCCATTGCTCCGGACTACGCGGTCGGCCCGCATACCGCCTCGTTGAGCCTGACGTTCGCTGAAGGCAACAGACTGCCGGCGCAGTTCAAGGAAGGGGCGTTCGTCGGCCAGCACGGTTCGTGGAACCGTAAACCGCACAGTGGCTATAAAGTGATTTTCGTACCGTTCGCGGGAGGCAAACCGACTGGGCAACCGGTCGATGTGCTCACAGGTTTCCTCAACGCAGATGAGAAAGCCATGGGCCGGCCAGTGGGCGTGGTGATTGACCAGCAGGGTGATTTGTTGGTGGCGGATGACGTGGGCAATAAGGTGTGGCGCGTGTCGGCCGCAAAATAAATCTCCAACTGCCAACACATAACCAATGTGGGAGCGGGCTTGCTCGCGAAGGTGTCATGACATTCAACATCAATGTTGACTGTCAGTGCGCTTTCGCGAGCAAGCCCGCTCCCACATTAGATCGGTTCAGCGCCTACCTTTTGCGGCACAGCGTTAAACCATCGCCTATTGGCAACAACGACAGGTCAACACGCGAGTCATCCTTCAAGGCACGATTGAGTGCCTGGATGGCTCGGGTGTCTTCGCTCTCGGGATTGTCCTCAAGCACCCGGCCACTCCACAGCGTGTTATCAAACACCGCCAGACCGCCGACGCGCAGCAGACGTAATGCGTGCTCCAGATAGCGTGGGTAGTTGGCTTTGTCGGCATCGATGAAGATCAGGTCGAATGGCACTTGCTGATCCAGCTGAGCCAGGGTTTCCAGCGCGGGCGCCAGACGCAGATCGATCCGCTCAGCAAGCCCCGCCTCCTGCCAGTAACGGCGCGCGATGGCGTTGTAGTCGCCAGGTATGTCACAGCAGATCAGCGAACCGTCATCCGGCAATGTAGCCGCCATGCACAACGCGCTGTAACCGGTAAAGGTGCCCACTTCCAGCAGACGCTTGGCGCCGGTGAGCTTCACCAATAGCGCGAGGAACTGACCTTGCTCGGGCGCCACCTGCCAGCGAGCCATGGGCAGCGCCTGGGTTTCGTCACGCAAACGCTTGAGCAACGGCGTTTCGCGCAGGGAAACGTCGAGCACGTATTGATACAGGGAATCGTCGAGATTGAGTGTGCGAGCGGTCATGACAACCTCTGCCATTTAGGGGTTGCGTGCCAAGTGCTCAGGTTGCAAGACGCGCTTGGCACTCAGATAGGCTTTCTGCCAGTAAGCTTTGGACAAGCTGTCGAGCTTCACCGTGCCGCCGGTGGCTGGCGCATGGACGAAGCGACCTTCGCCGACGTAGATCCCGGCGTGACTGACCTGAGAACCGCCATTTGTGGCAAAGAAGATCAGGTCACCGGTCTGCAGGCCTTCCTTGCCCACACTGGCCGCCTGCATGCTGATCATCTCGCGCGTGGTACGCGGCAGAGAAATGCCGGCGACATCACGGTAGACATAACCGATCAGCCCGCTGCAATCGAAACCCGAATCCGGTGTGTTGCCACCCCAACGATACGGCGTGCCCACCAGGCCGAGCGCGCGGAACAATACGTCTTCTGCCTCAGGGGAGAATGGCTGGGAGGAACTGAAAACAATGGGCGCGCGAACCACCGGCGCAGGAGGCGGTGTACGGCTGGCGCAGGCGCTGAGCAGCGCGGCGAAGAACATGATTGCGAGGCGGGCCGACGTCGACATATGCAGAGCATCCTGATCTGGCTGCGGCTTTTTCTGCAGGGGCGCAGAAAAGAAAACCGCCTGCGCAGGACGCAGGCGGTTTGCCATCAATAATAGATCAGGATTCTAGCGGCTACGCGGCAAACTTCAAGTAAGACTTTAAGTTCACCTTACAAAATGTCCGCTTACTTGCGAGCCGTGACGATCGTCGGGGCTGCAGTCGGCGCCATCGCCAGTGCGCGCTTGGCTTCGATGAAGGTCTTGCTCCAGTAGCTGTCGCCCAGGCTATCGATCCGGACACCACCGCTTTTGCGGCTGCTGGAATGGATGAACTGGTTGTCACCCAGGTAGATCCCGGCGTGACTGACGCGGCCGCGACGGCCATTGGTGGCGAAAAACAGCAAGTCGCCCGGCTCCAGTTTGCTGCGAGAAACCAGCGGAGCGTCGACGTTGATCATTTCGCGAGTGGAGCGTGGCAGGTTCAGGCCGGCTTCTTCACGAAACAGGTAACCGATGAAGCCGCTGCAATCAAAGCCAGCTTCGGAGGTGCCGCCGAAACGGTAACGGGTACCGATCAGGGACATGCCGCGTTCGAGGATGCTGTCAGCCAGAACTGGAAGCTGGTAGGACTTGCCGCCGGCGAAGTCTGCCAGTTCTTTTTCGGTGGCCGCTTCTTCTTGAAAAAGAGCTTGCTGATAAAGAGCAGAAGACTGGGCGGTAGCAGAATTTTTAACCTGCTGTTGTTGCTCTTGCTGGGACACTGGAGAGTGGGCAGCGCAACCGAACAACAGGGTGACGAGTGCGAGAGGCACGAGGGGTGCAAAGCGATTTAGCATGGGCACGACCGTGGCTGATAGTTGTAAAGAAGGCGAGACTATGCCCGCTATCAACCTCATTTGCAAATTCAATCGATCTTGATGTGACTTATCGGTTTCTCGTTTACATCTAAGCGCTTAAGCCCGTTTTAGACGTTCGCGCAGCCTGCAACCCTGTAGGAAAGCGGATTTCTTGACGCCTGAAATATGCCAAATCCCGCGACAGGCCTTGGCTTTACCAGCCTAGCGTTTCTTTCAGGAACGGAATTGTCAGCTTGCGCTGAGCTTGAAGGGAAGCCTGATCGAGACGCTCAAGCAACTCGAAAAGTGCACTCATGCTGCGCGTACCGCGGGTCAAAATAAAATGCCCGACTTCATCGGTCAGGTGCAGACCGCGACGAGATGCACGCAGTTGCAAGGCACGCAATTTGTCTTCGTCGGAGAGCGGACGCATCTGAAAGATCAGCGCCAACGTCAGACGGGATTTGAGGTCCGCCAGCTTCACCGGCAGTTCACGCGGGGATGTCGACGCGGCGATCAATAGGCGTCGACCGCTGTCACGCAGACGATTGAACAGATGGAACAGCGCCTCTTCCCAATCCGCCCGACCGGCCACCGCCTGCAAATCATCCAGGCAGACCAGTTCGTACTGTTCGAGGTTGTCGAGGATGGCGATGCCGCGATCAAGCAGTTCGGCCAACGGCAAATACACCGCCGGCTCCCCCAGTTGCTCGAAGCGCAGGCAGGCCGCCTGCAACAAGTGCGTACGCCCTACCCCGTCCTTGCCCCAGAGGTAAATCAGGCTTTCGGTCCAGCCGGCGTCGGCTTCGCATAGCCGCTCGACATAGCCGAGTGCAGCGGCATTGGCGCCTGGATAGTAATTGATAAAGGTAGCGTCATCACGCAGACGCACACCTAGGGGCAGCTGAATCGGTTTCATGCTGACTGAACAGTTCCAAAGGAACCGTTAGTGGCCTCTGTGTAAAGTTTGCGAAGTTTATACCCGTGAGGCGGGTCGCACAATGCGACAGACCACAAGCAAAATCAAAGGTTTGCGTTAACACCCTGGTTTTATGACAGTTTCTTTGGCAGCGCATGTGACAGCCGCACGAGGGATGTGGGCCAACCCGGCATGGAACCAGGCCGCCCGTTACCCACCATCAACGAACCTTAGCGTTCAGGCTCGTCGACACCACTGTAGATATCAGAATCTTTATACAAATCATGTACATGCCGCACCAGCACCATGATCACCGCCGCCACCGGCAGCGCCAGCAGCACACCGGTGAAACCGAACAGCTCACCCCCTGCCAGAATCGCGAAGATCACCGCCACCGGGTGCAGACCGATCCGGTCCCCCACCAGCAATGGCGTCAGCACCATACCTTCCAGCGCCTGCCCCACCATGAACACCGCGACGATTCCGATCATGGGATACAGATCGCCACCGAACTGGAACAGCCCGGCAATCAAAGCCGCACCGATCCCGATAACGAACCCCATGTACGGCACGATCGCCGCCAGACCGGCAATCAACCCAATCAACAGCCCCAGCTCCAGCCCTACCAACATCAGGCCCGCCGCGTAGATCACGCCCAGCGCCACCATCACCAGCAGCTGTCCGCGCACGAATGCACCCAGCACTTCATGGCATTCACCCGCCAGGATCACAACGCGCTCTTCGCGGTCACGGGGCAGCAGACCGCGGATCTTGGCCATCATCAGGTCCCAGTCCCGCAGCAGATAGAAACTCACCACCGGGATCAGCACCAGATTCGCCAACCAACCGATCAGCGCCAGCCCGGAAGCCGTCGCCTGACTCAGCACGACCCCGACAATGTCAGTGGTCTGGCCCATGTGCTCACTGATTGCAGCCTTGAGCTTGTCGAATTTCCAGAAATTATCCGAGAGTCCGAATTTCGATTGCGCCCACGGCAGTGCGGTGTGCTGCAACCAGTCGAGCATCTGCGGTGCCAATTCGTACAAGCGAAACAGCTGCTTGGCGAGCATCGGCACCAACACCAGTAGCAAGGTCGTGAAAATCAGGGTGAACAGCGCAAACACCGCCACCACGCCCCAGGTCCGAGACAGACCGGCCTTCTCCAGCCGATCCACCAACGGGTCGAACAGATAGGCCAACAGCAGTGCCACCAGAAACGGCGTCAGGATCGGATGCAACAGCCAGACAAACGCGCAGAGCAGGACAACCCCACCCAACCAGAACCAACGCCGCGTATCGGCCATGTACCACTCCATATGCATCTATATAAAGAAAGAAAACCTTACCAACGGAATCGCAACTGCGGCACAGGTGCCGGAGTCGGCGCTACTACCGGTGCCGATCCCTCGGCCGGCTGAGCCGGTGCGACTGGCGCCGGCGCTTCACCGGCCGGAACTTCCTGCAACTTCGCCAGCGACAATTGCGACCTCAACTGTTCGGCGCTGCCATTGACCCGATAGACAATCCGGTCGCCGTCGACACTTTGCAGACGCGCACCAAACGGTTCCAGCAAACGCCCAAGCGCCGCGTAGTGCTCCAGATTCATGCCCTGTACTTCGAGCAATTGTTCGCCCGAAGCACCCGGTTTGACGACAAAGCGAGGCGCCAGCCGCTCACTGACCGCCAGCATCACCGCATCGGCCACCGCAGCCTGATCCGCACCTTCTACGCTGCCCGCCTCTTTCTTGTCACCGAGCCACAAATGCCACTTGGCCTGCCACTGTCCGCCCTCTTCACGGGCATGCACCGCGAGCAAGGCGTCAGCGTTGTAACGCTCCGATGCACCGCGCAGTGGCGTCGCGTCCGCACCTTCCAGATTCGGTGCCGTGGCGACGATCTGCTCACTCAGATCGGCAAGCGGCAGGCGCAGCGGCAAACCACGGTGTTGCGCTGCTCGGCGCAGCGGCGCAGCACTGGCCTGGCCATCACCGACGAGGCTCGAACCCTCGGTGGAATCGTTCAACCACCAGCCGAGGATCGAAGGCCGGTTCGCCCCCCACAACGACAGCCCGGCACGGCGCAACGCTTGCTCGGTGGTGGCCGGGTCGAAATCGACCTTCAGCACTTCCGGCGGGCCGGCGTCAAAGCCGTACTGACTGATGATTTGCTGCGGGTCCTTGCGCAGTGCCGCCAACCCCGGACTTTGCGCAGCCTTGGGATCACCGGTCAGACGCAACACCAACGTATCCAGCGCTTGCTGGGTCGCTTGATCACGCACTTCCGGGGTTTGACCACTGACAGGCTGACGCACCTGATACAGATTTTTGACGGTTTCGGCGTGACTCGCCAGGCTGACCAATGACATACAGCCCGCAAACAAAAATCTAGAAAAAAAACGCATGGAGGATTCCTGACGACAAGAGCGGCTGGAACAGGCCGCGTGAACCGGATTGAGCAAGGCTGTGACCACGCCCCCAAGCAAAACATTCACCTGACCCTGGTAAGTTTTTGCACTGTCCTAACGATAGACGGTTAATAGCGATACCTTATACAGCCATGAAGGAGGCGACCAACACGGGCAATGAAGGTTTTTTTAAGCTGATATGCCCCTGCCGTCGGCCTGAGGATGGCCGCTGCCCTTCAAGCCTGATAAAATCGCGCGCCTTCGCAGACCGGCAACAGCCGGGCACCCTGAAATTCGCGGATGGCAATCGCCTTCGTCAGTTTCGGTGGTCCCACTGGACTCGGTCGTTACCCCTGAATCCCCCCTAAAGGCCTGGATCATGAGCAAGCAACCCTCCCTGAGCTACAAGGACGCCGGTGTAGACATCGACGCCGGTGAAGCATTGGTCGAACGCATCAAGAGCGTCGCCAAGCGCACTGCGCGCCCGGAAGTCATGGGCGGCCTGGGCGGTTTCGGCGCCCTCTGCGAAATCCCGGCCGGCTACAAACAGCCCGTGCTGGTTTCCGGCACCGACGGCGTCGGCACCAAGCTGCGCCTGGCACTGAACCTGAACAAGCACGACAGCATCGGCATCGACCTGGTTGCCATGTGTGTGAACGACCTGGTGGTTTGCGGCGCTGAGCCGCTGTTCTTCCTCGACTACTACGCCACCGGCAAACTCAACGTCGAAACCGCGACCCAGGTCGTGACCGGCATTGGCGCTGGCTGTGAATTGTCCGGCTGCTCCCTGGTTGGCGGCGAAACCGCTGAAATGCCAGGCATGTACGAAGGCGAAGACTACGACCTGGCCGGCTTCTGCGTCGGCGTCGTGGAAAAATCCGAAATCATCGACGGTTCCAAAGTCGCTGCCGGCGATGCCCTGCTCGCCCTGCCGTCTTCCGGCCCGCACTCCAACGGCTACTCGTTGATCCGCAAGATCATCGAAGTGTCCGGTGCCGACATCGAAAACATCCAGCTCGACGGCAAACCGCTGACCGACCTGCTGATGGCCCCGACCCGCATCTACGTGAAGCCGCTGCTCAAGCTGATCAAGGAAACCGGCGCCGTGAAAGCCATGGCCCACATCACCGGCGGTGGCCTGCTGGACAACATCCCGCGCGTTCTGCCAAAAGGCGCACAAGCCGTGGTTGACGTTGCGAGCTGGACCCGTCCTGCCGTGTTCGACTGGCTGCAAGAGAAAGGCAACGTTGACGAAAACGAAATGCACCGCGTGCTGAACTGCGGCGTGGGCATGGTCATCTGCGTTGCTCAAGAGCACGTTGAAACCGCGTTGAACGTGCTGCGTGAAGCCGGCGAGCAGCCTTGGGTCATCGGTCAGATCTCCACCGCTGCCGAAGGCGCGGCTCAGGTTGAACTGAAGAACCTCAAGGCACACTGATGCAAGTGCCGATGTCCCAGACCTGTGATGTGGTGGTGCTGTTGTCCGGCACCGGCAGTAACTTGCAGGCCTTGATCGACAGCACGCGGACCGGCGACAGCCCGGCCCGCATCGCTGCGGTGATTTCCAACCGCGCCGACGCCTACGGCCTGCAACGCGCCAGGGACGCGGGTATCGACACCCGCACCCTGGATCACAAGGCTTTCGAAGGCCGCGAGGCCTTCGATGCCGCGCTGATCGAACTGATCGACGCGTTCTACCCCAAACTCGTGGTACTGGCCGGCTTCATGCGCATTCTCAGCGCAGGCTTCGTGCGCCACTACCAGGGTCGCCTGCTCAATATCCATCCTTCGCTGCTACCCAAATACAAAGGGTTACACACGCATCAGCGCGCGCTGGAGGCCGGCGACACCGAGCACGGCTGCTCCGTGCACTTCGTCACCGAGGAACTCGATGGCGGACCACTGGTCGTACAGGCAGTAATACCGGTAGAGTTGCACGATTCGCCGCAGAGTCTGGCGCAGCGAGTTCATACCCAGGAACACCTGATTTACCCGCTGGCTGTACGCTGGTTTGCCGAAGGTCGTGTATCACTCGGCGAGCAAGGTGCTTTACTGGATGGAAAGTTACTCGCGGCCAGCGGCCACTTGATTCGAACCTAGGAGATTTTATGCGTCGCGCCCTGCTCTTCGCTTGCGCTCTGCTCGCACTGCCATTTGCGCAGGCTGCAGAACTTCAACCTTTCTCCGCCAGCTACACCGCTGACTGGAAGCAGTTGCCCATGAGCGGCACCGCTGAACGAAGCCTGACCAAGCAAGCCAACGGCGCCTGGAAGCTCAGCTTCAAGGCCTCGATGATGATCGCCAGCCTGACCGAAGAAAGCATCCTGACGCTGGACAAGGACACCTTGCTGCCGCAGTCCTACCACTTCGAACGTGGCGGCTTGGGTAAAGCCAAGAAGGCTGACCTGGATTTCGACTGGACCAACAAAATGGTCACCGGCACCGATCGGGGTGACCCGGTCAAGATCCCGCTCAACCGTGGCATGGTCGACAAATCCACTTATCAGCTGGCCCTGCAACACGATGTGGCTGCCGGCAAGAAAAGCATGAGCTACCAGGTCGTCGACGCTGGCGAAGTCGATACCTATGACTTCCGCGTGCTGGGTTCGGAAAAGGTCGACACCAAGGCTGGCCAGATCGATGCGATCAAGGTCGAGCGCGTGCGCGACCCGACACAAAGCAAGCGCATCACCGTCCTGTGGTTCGCCAAGGACTGGGATTACCTGTTGGTTCGTTTGCAACAGGTTGAAACCGACGGCAAGGAGTACAACATCATGCTCCTCGACGGTACGGTCAACGGCAAGGCTGTCAAAGGCAGCTGATCCGGCTCGACACAAAAATCCGGAATCCGATAAGGGTTCCGGATTTTTTTTGCCTGCTGAAATTCAGATCCGCGCCAGCGCCTGTGCCAGGTCGGCGCGCAGGTCTTCGACATCCTCGACCCCCACGGACAACCGCACCAGCGCATCGCCGATGCCGAGTTGCGCGCGGGTGCCTGCGGGGATGCTGGCGTGGGTCATGATCGCCGGGTGCTCGATCAGGCTTTCCACCCCGCCCAGGCTCTCGGCCAAGGCAAAGATCCGCACACTCTCGAGGAAGCGCGTGGCGCCGGCCAGGTCGCTGTTCAGGTCGAGGGATATCATCCCGCCGAAACCGCGCATCTGCCGCTGCGCCAGTTCGTGCTGCGGGTGCGACGGCAGGCCCGGATAATAGACGCGCGCCACCTGCGGCTGACGTTCCAGCCATTGCGCCAGGTCCAGCGCGTTATTGCAGTGGCGTTCCATGCGCAGCGCCAGGGTCTTCACGCCGCGCAGGGTGAGGAAAGCGTCGAACGGCCCGGCAATCGCGCCTACCGAGTTCTGCAGGAAGCCCAGACGCTCCGCCAGGTCTGCGTTTTGTCCGACCACCGCAATGCCGCCGATCACGTCGGAGTGGCCGTTCAGGTACTTGGTGGTCGAGTGCAGCACGATGTCGAAGCCAAGCTCCAGCGGGCGCTGTATCCAGGGGCTGGCAAAGGTGTTGTCGGCGACACAAATAATGCCTCGCGAGCGACAGATGCGCGCGACGGCGGCGAGGTCCGTCAGGCTCAGCAAGGGATTGCTTGGCGTCTCGACCCAAACCATCTTCGTGTCGGGCTGCAGTGCTGCTTCGAATCCCGCCAGGTCAGTCAGGTCGACGAAGCTGAAGCGATGCCCGGCGCTGCGTTTGCGCACCTTGTCGAACAGCCGAAAGGTGCCGCCGTACAAATCATTGCCGGAGACGATGTGCGAGCCCGCGTCGAGCAGCTCGAGCACCGTGGAGATCGCTGCCAGCCCGGAGGCGAACGCGAAGGCCTGGGAGCCGCCTTCGAGGTCTGCAACGCAACGTTCCAGCGCAAAGCGCGTCGGGTTGTGCGAGCGCCCGTAGTCGAAGCCCTTGTGCACACCGGGGCTCTGCTGCAAATAGGTGGAGTTGGCGTAAATCGGCGGCATCAGCGCCCCGGTGGTGGGGTCGGGCGTTTGCCCGGCATGGATCACACGGGTGGCGAAGGCGCGTGGCACAGCGTTTTCATCGTGTTGACTCATGTAAGGGATCTCCGTAGGTGAATGAGCATGTCGACTCGAGTAATCAAGCCGTAGAAGCCCGAAGCGTCGGCGATGATCGCCACCAGCCCACGGTCGAGCTCCGCCCGTAGTTCAGCCAGACTGGCGCCTGGAGGCAGGGTTTGCAGCTTATCGGTCATCGCGCTGGCCACGCTCGCGCGAAAGTGCGAAGCCTCTTCTTGCATGCCCAGCAGAATGTCGGACTCGTCGATCACGCCGACCAGCCGCTGCCCGCCCTCCAGCACCGGCAGTTGCGACACATCCGCCAGGCGCATGCGCTGGAACGCGATGAGCAGCGTGTCGTCCGGGCCCACGCTGATCACCCGGCCATCCTCGAAGCGCCGCGAGATCAGGTCGCGCAGATCGCCGTAATGTTTGTATTGCAGCAGGCCCTGATCGTTCATCCACTGGTCGTTGTAGACCTTCGACAGGTAGCGCGTGCCGGTGTCGCAGACGAAGCTGACGACCCGCTTCGGCTCGGTCTGCTCGCGGCAGTAACGCAGCGCCGCCGCCAGCAGTGTGCCGGTTGAAGAGCCGCCGAGTATGCCTTCGGCGCGCAGCAGTTGGCGGGCATGATCGAAGCTTTCCTCGTCGCTGATCGAGTAGGCGTGGCGCACGCTGGACAGGTCGGCAATCGACGGAATGAAGTCCTCGCCGATGCCCTCCACCGCCCAGGAGCCGGGCGTGCTCATGATGCCGCTGCGGCTGTATTCGGCCATCACCGAGCCGACCGGATCGGCCAGCACCATGACCAGGTCCGGTTGCACGCGGCGAAAGAAACGGGTCAACCCGGTCAGCGTGCCGGCCGAGCCAACGCCGACGACGATGGCGTCCAGGTCATGCTGAGTCTGCGCCCAGATTTCCGGCGCGGTGCTGCACTCGTGGGCCAGCGGGTTGGCCGGGTTGTTGAATTGATCGGCGAAGAAGGCGTCGGGGATTTCCTGCGCCAGCCGGGCCGCAACGTCCTGGTAGTAATCGGGATGGCCCTTGCCAACGTCGGAGCGGGTGATGTGCACCTCGGCGCCCATCGCCTTGAGGTGCAAGACCTTCTCGGTGGACATCTTGTCCGGCACCACCAACACCACTCGGTAACCCTTGGCACGGCCGACCAGGGCCAGGCCAAGGCCGGTGTTGCCAGCGGTGGCCTCGACGATGGTGCCGCCGGGTCGCAGGCTGCCATCGCGCTCGGCGGCGTCGATCATCGCCAGGCCGATGCGATCCTTGATCGAGCCGCCGGGGTTCTGTGATTCGAGCTTGAGGAACAGCGTGCACGGGCCGGTATCGAAACGGCTGACGCGCACCAGCGGCGTATTGCCGATCAGTTCGAGCACGGCGGGTCGGGAGTCGGTGGGCATGTCGTCACCTCGCTACGAAAATTAGCACTGGATGGACAGCAACCGGCGACGAATCATTGCGCGCCAGTCGCAGGCAAAGTATCGCTTGGACCATAGGCCGGGATGGCGCCACCCGCAACCTTGCACAGCCAGCCGGTAGCGTCGCCGGAACGACAAATCCGCTCGGCGTTCAGACCGAGAACCGCGCCACCATCGTATTAAGATCGACCGCCAACCGAGACAGCTCCTGGCTCGCCGCACTGGTTTGATTCGCCCCGGCCGACGTCTGCAACGCAAGATCGCGAATATTCATCAGGTTGCGATCCACCTCACGCGCGACAGCCGCTTGCTCCTCCGAGGCGCTGGCAATCACCAGGTTGCGCTCATTGATCAGGGTAAACGCCGTGGCGATTTCTTCCAGCGCCGTACCGGCGGCTTTCGCCACTTCCAGAGTCGAACGCGCCCGAGTGTTGCTCTGCTGCATCGAGCTGACCGCAGCATCGGTGCCTTGCTGGATGCCAGCGATCATCTGCTCGATTTCCTGGGTCGATTGCTGAGTCCGGTGCGCCAGCGCCCGCACTTCATCGGCCACCACCGCAAACCCGCGCCCGGCACTCCCGGCCCGCGCCGCTTCGATGGCCGCGTTCAGGGCCAGCAAGTTCGTTTGCTCGGCAATCGAGCGAATCACGTCCAGGACTTTGCTGATGCCATAAACTTTCTGCGCCAGGTCCTCGACCTGGGTCGCATTGGCCGTGACATCGTCGGCCAGGGATTCGATGGACAACACGGTCTGATGCACCTGCTCGCGACCGTGCTGGGCGATCCGGTCGGATTCCCGAGACGCTTCGGACGTGGCCACCGCATTGCTCGCAACCTCCTCCACCGCTGCGGTCATCTGATTCACCGCCGTGGCGGCCTGGTCGATTTCCAGGCTCTGCTGATGCAGACCCCGGGTGGCCTCTTCAGTCACACAACTGAGTTCTTCCGAGGCCGAGGCCAACTGGCTGGATGAGTCGGAAATACGCCGCAGAGTTTCGCGCAAACTCCCCTGCATGCTCTTGAGCGCGTGCAACAGCCGCGCTGGCTCGTCCTTGCCGGTGATGCTGATATCACCGGTGAGATCGCCGCCAGCCACCCCTTCAGCCACCTTCAACGATTGGGAAAGCGGCACGACGATGCTGCGGGTCAGCAGCAGCGCCAGGCCGATGGTCATCAGCGCCGTCAGGCCGATCATCACCCCGACCCAGACCCGCGATTGGCTGAACACCTGGCGCCCCCCCTCCGTCGCCAGGTTGGCGTTGTGCTTGTTCAGCTCGACCAATGCCTTGAGGGTGACGGTGATTTCATCGGCCAACGGACTCATCTCGCCATTGAGGATGGCGGCCGCCTCTTCCACCCGTCCCTGGGCAGACAGCGTCATCACCTGAGTCTGGAACTGCAGGTAGTGTTGCTCCGAGGCTTTGAAGCGGTCGAACAGCACGCGCTCTTCGGGCAGCACGATCAGCGCGTCATAACGCTGCTGAGGCTCACCCAGGGTGCCTTTGAGTTCGTTGAGTTTGTTGACGTTTTGCATCAGCGCCTGCGGGTCCCGATTGAGCAGCAGACGCATAGTCAATGCCCGCAGCCGCAGCATGTCCTGATTCATCTCCCCGACCGCCATCACGCTGGGCAGCCAGTTGTCATCGACCTGATCGGACTGCGCGCGCATGTTCGACATTTGCAGCAGGGCGAACGCCCCCAATCCAAACACCATCAACGCCAGCAGGCCAAAACCCAGGCCCGCGCGCGGCGCAATATTGAGACTTCTGATACTCATTGCTCTGGTTCCTTCCAAAAGTGCCGCATCAACCCTGCAGCAGGTTGCCTTAGAAGGTATCGGCCCTGAGAGATTTTGCGTAAGACGAAAAAGTGATATCAAAACGCCTCACTACTTCGATCGTCGGGCGGTAACGATTCAGCGCACGGCAATGGGCGAGCGAAAAAGTGGAACGCGTAACAAGAGGAGTGCTCTATACCTTCAAGGTCTTTTTTGATCGAATGACTTTTCCTGTTGCCTGCGAGGTTTCCCATGACTGTCACCGTCAATACCGTTTCCGCCGAAGGTTTTCGTCACAGCGTACAGATCGATGACCATGAACTCTTTGCCGACGTACCGACACTCGCCGGCGGCGAAGGCTCGGCGCCCGAGCCACACGATTACTTCGACGCGGCCCTCGGCGCCTGCAAGGCCCTGACCCTGAAGATGTACGCGAAGAAGAAAGACATCCCGCTGACCGGTGTCACGGTCGAAGTCAAACGTGACAACAGCGAAGAGCAGAAAGGTAAATATGCCCTGCACGTCAAACTGACACTCAAAGGTGTGCTCACCGACGCTCAGCGCGATGAGCTGCACCACGTGGCCGACCGTTGCCCGGTCCACAAGTTGATGACCAGCACCGACGTCAGCATCGAAACGCACCTGTCTGAAGGTGCCTTCAGCCAATAGCGGCAAGGGCTGCGCAAGCGGGTTATGCTCCACGCATTACCCGCTCAGCCTGGAATGCAGCATGAACACTCCGCTCGTGATTCGTCCCCGCGCCGAAGATGTCGAGGGTCAACCGATTCTTCGCCCGCTGCCGTCAGCCAAATGCCGCAGCGTCGGACCTTTCGTGTTTTTCGACCATATGCTCGAAACCCGTTATGAGGCGGGAAAAGGCATGAACATCCGTCAGCATCCGCACATTGGTCTGTCGACCCTCACGTACTTGTTCGAAGGAAAAATCCAGCACAAGGACAGCCTCGGCTCCGATCAGGTGGTGGAGGCCGGTGATGTCAGCTGGATGACGGCGGGCAGCGCGATTGCCCACGTCGAGCGCACGCCTGAGGCGTTGAAGGACAGCGGCTTCACGATGCATGGTTTGCAGATTTGGCTGGCCTCACCAAAAGATAAAGAGCACGGTCCCGGACACTACAGTCACCACCCGGCGGCCACGCTGCCGGTCAGCGATAACCTGGGAGTGAAGATCCGGATGATTGCCGGGTCAGGCTTTTGCCTGGAATCACCGGTCCCGGTGCTTTCTCCCACGCTGTATGCCGAATTGAACCTGCAAACGGCGACCACATTGCTGATTCCAACCGAGCATGAAGAGCGGGCGTTGTATGTGCTGGACGGCGAGGTGCAACTGGATGGCGAGCTGGTAGAACCGCATTCACTGGTGGTGTTGCCGGCCGGGGAAGAGATGACGCTGTTCGCTGAAAGCGACTGTCATGCCGTGCTGTTTGGGGGTGCGCCTCTGGATGGGCCGCGGCGAATCAACTGGAATTTTGTGGCGAGCGATCCGGCGTTGATCGATGAAGCGCGCCGGCGCTGGGCGGCCGGGGATTGGCCGACGGTGCCGGGGGAAAGTGAGCGGATCGAATTGCCTTAGGGCAAAAATCAAAAGATCGCAGCCTTCGGCAGCTCCTACATGTAAATGCATTCCCCTGTAGGAGCTGGCGCAGCCTGCGATCTTTTGATCTTGAGGCAATCAGCCTTTAAAAACTTCATCCAGCAAGTTGTACATCGACGCAAACGCACGCCCCGCCGTCTTCGCGTCATACATCATCATGCCCGGCACATTGGCGTGCGGATCGGTGAAGGAATGCACCGCGCCGCCGTAGCTCAGCAGTTGCCAATCCACGCCCGCCGCATTCATTTCTTCTTCAAACGCCGGCAGTTGCTCTTTCGGCACCAATGGATCGGATGCGCCGTGCAGCACCAGTACCGAGCCTTTGATGTTTTTGGCATCCGCCGGGTTCGGCGTATCGAGCGAGCCATGGAACGACACCGCCGCTTTCACTGGCGCACCAGTGCGGGCCAACTCCAGCGCACAGCAACCGCCAAAGCAGAAACCGAACGTCGCCAGCTTCGCGGTATCGACTGCCGCCTCGCCCTGGGCCTGCAATTGCTCGAAGGCCGCCGCCATACGCTTGCGCAGCAATGCGCGGTCGTTCTTCAGCGGCATCATCGCCGCACCCGCCTCGTCGCCGTTCTGCGGACGGACCGACTGGCCGTAGAGGTCCGCGATCAGCACCACATAACCCTTGGACGCCACGGACTTGGCGATCTCCTCGGCACCGGCGCTGACGCCCATCCAGTTCGGCGCCATCAACAGGCCGGGACGTGGGCCTTTGTAGTCGGCATCGAACGCCAGACGGCTTTCATACGACTGGCCATCAATCTGATAAGCGACGGAACGAACCATGATCTGGCTCATGACTAACTCCCAGTAAAAGACACCAGAATAAAAAAACCCGCCGAAGCGGGTTTTTGTACAACGCAGTTAAACCGACAGTTCAACCAGCAGCTTGTTGAGACGGCGCACGTAGGCGGCCGGGTCTTTCAAGCTGTCGCCGGCGGCCAGGGCCGCCTGATCGAAGAGAATGTGCGACAGATCGCCGAAGCGTTCGTCGCTCTGCTCGTTGTCGAGCTTCTCGATCAGCGGGTGAGCCGGGTTGAATTCGAAGATCGGCTTCGATTCAGGAACCTTCTGACCGCTGGCTTCCAGGATCTGACGCATCTGCATCCCCAGGTCCTGCTCGCCGATGGCCAGAATCGCCGGGGAATCGGTGAGACGATGGGAAACCCGCACTTCAGCGACGGAATCGCCCAGTGCAGTTTTCAGACGCTCAACCAGACCTTCTTTGGACTTGGCGACTTCTTCCGCGGCTTTCTTGTCTTCTTCCGAATCCAGATTGCCCAGGTCCAGGTCACCACGCGCCACGTCGACAAAGCTCTTGCCGTCGAAGTCGTTGAGGTAGCTCATCAGCCACTCGTCGATGCGGTCGGTCAGCAGCAACACTTCGATGCCTTTCTTGCGGAAGACTTCCAGGTGCGGGCTGTTCTTGACTTGCGCGTAGGTTTCGCCGGTCAGGTAGTAGATCTTGTCCTGACCTTCCTTGGCGCGAGCCAGGTATTCGGCCAGACCCACCACTTGCTCGCCTTCATCACCACTGGTCGATGCGAAACGCAGCAGGCCAGCGATTTTCTCTTTATTGGCGAAGTCTTCTGCCGGGCCTTCTTTCATGACCTGGCCAAAGTTTTTCCAGAAGCTCTTGTATTGCTCAGGCTCGTTCTTCGCCAGCTTTTCCAGCATGTCGAGAACGCGCTTGGTCAGCGCCGACTTCATGGAATCGATGATCGGGTCTTTCTGCAGAATTTCCCGCGACACGTTCAGCGACAGGTCGTTGGAATCGACCACGCCTTTGATGAAGCGCAGGTACAGCGGCAAGAACGACTCTGCCTGATCCATCACAAACACGCGCTGCACGTACAGCTTCAAGCCTTTCGGCGCTTCACGCTGGTACAGATCGAACGGAGCACGGGCCGGCACGTAGAGCAGCGAGCTGTATTCGAGCTTGCCTTCGACCTTGTTGTGGCTCCAGCTCAGCGGGTTCTCGAAGTCGTGAGCGACGTGTTTGTAGAACTCCTGGTATTCCTCGTCTTTCACTTCAGTGCGAGGGCGAGTCCACAGGGCGCTGGCGCGGTTGACGGTTTCCCATTCAACGACCGGTTGCTCTTCGCCTTCAGCGGCGGCCACTTCTTTCGGCAACTCGATCGGCAGAGCGATGTGGTCGGAGTACTTCTTGATGATGTTGCGCAGACGCCAGCCATCGGCGAATTCGTCTTCACCCGATTTCAGGTGCAGGACAATGCGAGTGCCGCGTTCGGCCTTCTCAACGGTGGCAACTTCAAATTCGCCTTCGCCCTGGGATGCCCAGTGCACGCCTTCGCTGGCAGCATCACCGGCACGACGGCTGAAAACGTCAACTTTATCGGCGACGATGAATGCAGAGTAGAAACCCACACCGAACTGACCGATCAGGTGCGAGTCTTTTTTCTGATCGCCAGAGAGATGTTTCATGAAATCGGCGGTGCCGGATTTGGCGATGGTCCCCAGGTGGGTGATCGCTTCTTCGCGGCTCATGCCGATGCCGTTGTCTTCGAGGGTGACGGTTTTAGCGTCCTTGTCGAAGCTCACACGGATTTTCAGCTCGGCGCCACCTTCCAGCAACTCAGGCTTGGACAGGGCTTCGAAACGTAATTTGTCGACAGCGTCAGAGGCGTTCGAGATCAATTCGCGAAGGAAAATTTCCTTGTTGGAATACAGCGAATGGATCATGAGGTGCAGCAGTTGCTTCACCTCGGTCTGGAAGCCCAGGGTTTCCTTTTGAGTTTCCACACTCATGGTCATCAAACTCCAATCAGATGGCAGTGGCCGCGACCTGAAGGGTCGGCGGCGGGTTGTCATCAAAGTTGGGGGCTGAGTTCAGGATTTCAAGGGCTCTTCAATTTTGAAATGGGCGCGGGCAGTGGCAATCGGTTCGGCTTCAGTGCTTTGCCAGGCCGTAATCGCAACGTTGGCGACCCGGCGACCCTGCCGGCAAACCTGGCATCTGGCCCAGGTGTCGCGAAACTGCCCGGCGCGCAGATAGTCGAGGGAGAAATCGATGATCTTCGGCACACCCGGCGAACCGGCGAAAATCAGCAGGTGCAGCGCTGCGGACAACTCCATGAACCCGGCAATCACGCCACCATGAATCGCCGGCAATAAAGGGTTACCAATGTTGTCCTTGTTGGCCGGCAAGCGAAACAGCAGATCATCCCCCACCCGCGAACATTCGACGCCGATCAGTTTGGCGTAGGGAATCAGGTGCAGCAGCGAGGCGTAGTCGCCCTGCTCATGTGCCTGCTGAAGTTGTTCCTTGAAGGAATCGGTCATTTCGCACCTCCGGCGATGACGCCGCCAAAGCCTTTGGTGCCCTTGATGGCTTTGCCCATGCGCATGAAGGTGCCCATCACATGGGCGATGGGCTGCTCGGGATCGTCCTGGTAGGCAAAACCGCGAGCAAAGATCACATCAGTGGTCACCCGGTAGCACTGGGCAAAACCGTAGACATCTTTATGCGGCTCGGCGGCGTGCATGTAGTCGATGCGCAGGTCGAGGGTCGGGCAAACTTCGAACTCGGGCAGCACGCAGAGGGTGGACATGCCGCAGGCCGTGTCCATCAGCGAGGTCAGCGCCCCGCCATGAATCACGCCGGTTAGCGGGTTGCCAACAATTTGCGGACTGTACGGCAGGATGACCGTCAGGCCTTCGCTGCTGGCGTTGTGAACCCGCAGCCCAAGTACCTGACAATGTCGCAGCGCCGATAGAAATCGTGTAGCGCGCTCAAAAACGGGGTTTTCGGCCATTTTGATAAAACTCTTCTTAGTGTTCAGGCAACGCACTAGGCGTTTTTAGTAAAAGTTCCCGTCGGAATAATCTTATATATCTGTATGAATTGAGGAACTTAACGCTATGGGCAGTGCTCGAAAGACCAGTAGATATTTTCCATAAGGAGAAACACCCCATGCGTAAGACTTTAGCTATTGCCTTGATGTTGACCGCTTCCCTCGGTCTCGCAGCCTGCGATAAAAAATCCGAGGACAAAGCTCAAGATGCTAACAAACATGCCGAGCAAGCTCAGCAAGATATGAGTAAAGCTCAGGATAAAGTGAACGACGCGGCGAAAGAAAACGCCGAAGCCGCAAAAGCTCAGGCTGAATCGAACGAAGCAGCCAAAAAAGAAGCACCTAAAAACTAAAACAGTTTTTAGCGTGATAAAGAAAACCCGCCAAGTGCGGGTTTTCTTTTGCCTGGTTTTTTGTTTGCGAAGCAGGCGCTACAGCAAAATAGCTCTAAAAGTCGGACTAATCATCAACAGCAACGAACACACTAGTCCAACGGACCATACCAGGCTCCGCTGCCAGGCCAGATCAACCCAATAGCACAGCAAATAAATGATTCGCGAAATCACGAAGATGATTGCCAGCAAGTCGATCAGCCACCCCGCTGTCTGCGTGGTGTGAGCCATCAACACCCCCACCGCGAAAAGAATGAACGCCTCAAAACAGTTTTGATGAGCCGCCAACGCACGGGCACCAAAGCCAGTCAGTTGCGCCTGTTGCTGACGCGGCAGATGGTTGTCATAACCGCCCTGGTCATTCATTGCCTTGGCCACAGGAATTTTTGCCAAAAAAATCAGCAGGGCACTGATAAACACACACCAGAACGGAATACTCATCAAACAGCCTCTTTAATCGCCTCAGGCAATGGCGCCTCTGTAGGTGTATAGACCATCACGTCGAGAACGTCGGAATGAAACTCCCGGCGATACAACACCAGCACCACGCCGGCACTCATCAACATGAACAACCACGGGCTGACGAACCAGGCCAGCATGGTCATGCCGAAGTAGTAGGAGCGCAGTCCGAAGTTGAACTGGTTGGCGGCCATGGAAATGACGCGGGCCGCCCGGGCAGCAAAGGCTTTGCGCTCTTGTTCGGAAACGTGACGCTCACCGACCATCGGCGCCGAGCCCACCAGAATGGCCGCAAAGTTGTACTGGCGCATGCACCAGCTGAACGTAAAGAACGCATAGACAAACACCAGCGCCAGGCACAGCAACTTGATCTCCGACATCCCCTGGGATGCCTGTTGCACCATCGGGATATCCGCCAACAACGACACTGCCCGTTCGGAGGCTCCGAGCACCGTGAGAATGCCGGCCAGGATAATCAGTGTGCTGGAGGCGAAGAACGAGGCGTTGCGCTCCAGGTTACCGATTACGCTGGCGTCAGCGATGCGGTTGTCGCGCAACAGCATGCGGCGCATCCAGTCTTCGCGATAAAGGTGCAGCACGCTGGCCAGGCACGCGGTGTCGCGGCCCTTCCACGTCGCATAACGGGTGTAACCGCCCCAGCAGATGGCGAACCAGAGCGCGGCGAGGATGTGGATCATGTTGGCGTGGATGAACGACATGCAGGTCCTTGTGATGTTTATGCGGAGTACCGAAATCCCTGTGGGAGCGGGCTTGCTCGCGAAGGCGGTGTATCAGTCAACATAACTATTGAATGTCATGCCCTCTTCGCGAGCAAGCTCGCTCCCACATTAGATTTGTACAAGCCCATAAAAAAATGCCCCGTATCGATTGATACGGGGCATTTCCATGTGTGTTCACGACCCGCTTGTGGCGGGCCATGAAGCGGCTTAAGCCAGTGCTTCTTCGCGCTTGCCCAGCAGGCGATCGCAAACCACCGCGACAACCAGGGTCATGACCGACGGCACCAGCCAGGCCAGGCCTTGCTCGCTCAGCGGCAGGTGAGACAACTGAGTCGGCATCCAGTCCGCCAGACCCGCGCCCTTGAGGGCGTCGATCAAACCGAAGATGAACGACACCAGCATCACCGGACCGACGATTCGGCCCTGCTCATGCCAGAAGTCCTTGCAGAAGCTCAGGGCGACCAGGGCAATGCACGGCGGGTAGATCGCGGTCAGCACCGGGATCGAGAACGCAATCAGCTTGGTGAGGCCCAGGTTGGACACCAGCAGGGAGAATGCGGCCAGGATGATGACCAATGTCTTGTAGGAAAGCGGCAGCACACGGCTGAAGTATTCGGCGCAAGCGCATGTCAGACCCACCGCAGTCACCAGACAGGCCAGGGAAATCAGCACCGCCAGAAAACCGCTGCCCAGAGAGCCGAAGGTGTGTTGCACGTAAGCGTGCAACACCGCCGCGCCGTTGGTGGCACCCGCGGCCACTTCATGGCTGCCCGAACCGAGACGGAACAGGCTGACGTAAACCAGCGCCAGACCCACGCCGGCAATCAGCCCGGCGATGATCGCGTAACGGGTAATCAGCACCGGCGACTCGACGCCACGGGAGCGGATTGCGTTGACGATGACAATGCCAAACACCAGCGCACCCAGGGTATCCATGGTCAGGTAACCATTGATGAAGCCTTGGGAGAACGGTGCCGCCACGTATTCCGGGGTGGCCACGCCGACATCACCGGCCGGCAATGCAAACGCGGCGATGCCGAGCGCGGCCAGGGCGATGATCTTCAGCGGTGCGAGGAAACGTCCTACGGTATCCAGCAGCCGGCCCGGATAGAGCGAGATGAAGAACACCAGCAGGAAGTACACCGAGCTATAGAGGAACAGTGCCAGCGGGCTCTCGCCGGTCAGCGGCGCCAAGCCGACTTCAAACGACACGGTGGCGGTGCGCGGTGTCGCGAACAGCGGGCCGACAGCGAGGTAGCACGCGGCAGCCAGCAGGCCACCGGCGACTTTCCCGATCGGGCTGCTCAAGGCATCCATGGCGCCACCGACCTTGGCCAAGGCGACAACGGTGATCACCGGCAGACCGACCGCGGTGATCAGAAAGCCCAGCGCCGCCATCCAGACATTTGGACCGGACTGCAGACCGACGATAGGCGGGAAGATGATGTTGCCAGCCCCGACAAACAGGGCAAACGTCATAAAACCAAGTGCCAGGATGTCCTGGCCTTTCAACACTTTCATTAAGGAAATACCACACTACTGAATCGGAATTTAGAGAGGGATTTCCCTGAGGGGTGAGGGAAATGCTGTCGGTCCGAATAGGACTGACCCGTTTAGCGCGTAACAACCTTGTGGGCCGCGGACGCAAAAATGGCTGCTAGCCTAACGAATTTGCCCGACAAACGCACTGTTAGGGTGCGATCTNATCCGATACGCGACACTTCCGTGTCGCGTTTACATATAAAAAGATCAAAAGATCGCAGCCTCGTTGCACTCGACAGCTCCTACAAGGTTTTCGTATCCCCTGTAGGAGCTGTCGAGTGCAACGAGGCTGCGATCTTTTGATCTTCGCAAATGACAAAGGCCACCCGAAGGTGGCCTTTGTTTGGTGAAGCGTCAGATAAGCGCGAGGCTTACTTGATCGCCCAACCGGTCAGCTCGGACAAAGCCTTGNCCGATGTCTGCCAGCGAACGCACGGTTTTAACGCCTGCGTCTTCCAGGGCAGCAAACTTCTCGTCTGCAGTGCCTTTGCCGCCAGAGATGATTGCGCCAGCATGGCCCATGCGCTTGCCCGCAGGGGCAGTCACACCAGCGATGTAGGAAACAACCGGCTTGGTCACGTGTGCCTTGATGTAGGCAGCCGCTTCTTCTTCAGCCGAACCGCCGATCTCACCGATCATAACGATCGCTTCGGTCTTCGGGTCTTCCTGGAACAGCTTCAGGATGTCGATGAAGTTCGAGCCTGGGATCGGGTCACCGCCGATGCCGACGCAAGTCGACTGACCGAAACCGGCGTCAGTAGTCTGCTTAACAGCTTCGTAGGTCAGGGTGCCGGAACGGGAAACGATACCGACCTTGCCTGGCAAGTGAATGTGACCTGGCATGATGCCGATCTTGCATTCGCCTGGAGTGATCACGCCTGGGCAGTTAGGACCGATCAGGACTACGCCCAGCTCGTCGCACTTGACCTTGGCATCCAGCATGTCCAGGGTAGGAATGCCTTCAGTGATGCAAACGATCAGCTTGATGCCGCCGAATGCTGCTTCCAGGATGGAATCCTTGCAGAAAGGAGCTGGAACGTAGATCACGCTGGCGGTGGCGCCAGTGGCAGCTACAGCGTCTTTCACGGTGTTGAACACTGGCAGACCCAGGTGCTCGGTGCCGCCTTTACCAGGAGTTACGCCACCAACCATCTTGGTGCCGTATTCGATGGCTTGCTGGGTGTGGAAACTACCTTGCGAACCGGTAATACCCTGGCAGATAACTTTGGTGTCTTTATTGATCAGGACGCTCATTATTTGCCCTCCGCAGCTTTGACAACTTGTTGAGCAGCGTCGGTCAGGCTGGTAGCAGCGATGATGTTCAAACCGCTTTCTGCCAGTACTTTAGCGCCCAGCTCAGCGTTGTTGCCTTCAAGGCGAACAACAACCGGGATTTTCACGCCGACTTCTTTCACAGCGCCGATGATGCCTTCGGCAATCATGTCGCAACGAACGATGCCGCCGAAGATGTTGACCAATACTGCAGCGACGTTAGTGTCGGACAGGATGATCTTGAACGCTTCGGTAACGCGTTCTTTGGTAGCACCGCCGCCCACGTCGAGGAAGTTGGCTGGTTTGCCGCCATGCAGGTTGACGATGTCCATGGTACCCATGGCCAGGCCAGCACCGTTGACCATGCAACCGATGTTGCCTTCCAGCGCTACGTAGTTCAGTTCGAACTTGGCAGCGTGCGCTTCGCGCGGATCGTCTTGCGACGGATCGTGGAAAGTCTTCAGCTTAGGCTGACGGTACATGGCGTTGGCGTCGATGTTGATCTTGGCGTCGAGGCAATGCAGATCGCCGTCAGCCTTGATCACCAGCGGGTTCACTTCCAGCAGAGCCAGGTCGTGATCCTTGAACAGCTTGGCCAGACCTACGAAGATCTTGGCGAACTGAGCAACTTGCTTGCCTTCCAGACCCAACTGGAATGCCAGCTCGCGACCCTGGAATGGCTGAGCGCCAACCAGTGGATCGATAGTAGCCTTGAGGATTTTCTCAGGGGTGTCGTGAGCGATTTTCTCGATGTCCACGCCACCTTCGGTGGAAGCCATGAACACGATGCGACGGCTCGAACGGTCAACGACAGCGCCCAGGTACAGCTCTTTAGCGATATCAGTGCACGATTCAACCAGGATCTTGGTGACTGGCTGACCATTGGCATCAGTCTGGTAAGTCACCAGACGCTTGCCCAACCACTGTTGAGCGAATGCTTTGGCGTCTTCTTTGCTGCGAACCAGCTTAACGCCGCCCGCTTTACCGCGACCACCTGCGTGAACCTGGGCTTTGACAACCCATTCGGTCCCGCCGATCTTGTCGCACGCTTCTGCTGCTGCTTCCGGGGTGTCTACGGCGAAACCCTGGGATACTGGCAGGCCGTATTCAGCGAACAGCTGCTTACCCTGATACTCATGAAGATTCATGCTTATTACCGTCTTCGTTAGGTACTGCGCATTCGGTGCTGCACTTTTTCAAGTGCCGCACCACCTGTGACTGCTGCTTGCGTAGGTGTTCCGGATAACCGGTGAGACTACGCAAGGCTGCGTCCGGCGGACATTCCGCGGTGAGTCTTGCACGCAAGGCTCACGACGGGCCTTCCGCCGTGGTTTCTTATTGTCTTGTCTTAACGCTTCTTGCGGTTGGCAATGTGGATGGCGCCGCCATTCACAGCCAAAGCTGCTTCGTGCAAGGCTTCGGACAGGGTCGGATGGGAGAAAACCATCATGCCCAGGTCTTCAGCGCTGGTGCCGAATTCCATGCCGATCGCGCCCTGCTGAACCAGTTCTGCAGCGCTCGGGCCAATCACGTGGACGCCCAATACGCGGTCAGTCTTGGCATCAGCAATGACTTTCACGAAACCGCCGGTATCGTTGGCTGCCATGGCACGGCCACTGGCTGCGAACGGGAAAGTGCCGACGTTAACTTCAACGCCTTCAGCTTTCAAGGTCTGCTCGGTTTTACCGACCCACGCGATTTCCGGGTGAGTATAAATAACAGACGGGATCAGGTCATAGTTGATTTGGGCTTTGTGGCCCTTGATGCGCTCAACCACCATGATGCCTTCTTCGGACGCCTTGTGCGCCAGCATCATGCCGCGAACCACGTCGCCGATCGCGTAAACGCCCGGTACGCTGGTCGCGCACTGGTCGTCAACGAAAACGAAACCGCGCTCGTCGATGTTCACACCGCTGTCAGATGCCAGCAGTTCGGTGGTCACTGGACGGCGACCAACGGCAACGATCAGCTTGTCGAACGTGATGTTCTGTTCGCCATTGGCATCGGTGTAGTTCACGACAACTTCGTTGCCGTTCACTTTGGAACCGGTGACGCGAGCGCCCAGCTTGATGTCCAGACCTTGTTTGGTCAGGGTCTTGTAGGCTTCTTTGGAAACGGCGTCGTCAGCCGCTGGCAGGAACTTCTCCAGCGCTTCCAGAACAACCACTTCGGAACCCAGACGGGACCAGACCGAACCCAGTTCCAGGCCGATCACGCCAGCGCCGATCACGCCCAGGCGCTTGGGTACCGATTGGAATTCCAGTGCGCCGGTCGAATCGACGATCACGTTCTGGTCAACCGGAGCCGGTGGAATGTCGATCGGACGCGAGCCCGAAGCCAGAATCACGTTCTCGGCTTCGATGATTTCGACGGTGCCGTCTGCCTTGGTCAGTTCGACTTTCTTGCCGGCCAGCAGTTTGCCGTGGCCTTGCAGGGAAGTGACGCCGTTAGCCTTGAACAGGGTGGCAACGCCAGAGGTCAGGCCTTTGACGATGTTGGCTTTACGGCCAACCATTGCAGCCACGTCCATGGTCACGCCAGCGTGATTGATACCGTGGATCGCGAAGCCTTCTTTGGCTTCCTTGTATTTCCAGGAGCTGTCCAGCAGCGCCTTGGATGGAATGCAGCCGACGTTCAGGCAAGTACCGCCGAGGGCCAGTTTGCCTTCCTTGTCGGTGTATTTCTCGATGCAGGCAGTGGAGAGGCCCAGTTGCGCTGCTTTAATGGCAGCCACGTAGCCGCCAGGGCCCGCGCCAATCACTACCACGTCGAATTTCTGAGTCATGTGTCATTCCTTCTCGAATCAAACCGGACGGCCCCTTTTGAGGACCGTCGTGGGACGAAGCTGGTCATTACAGGAGGGCCGTCCATCACTGGACGGCCCGTGCAACGAAATCAGATATCCAGCAGCAAACGAGCCGGGTCTTCCAGCAGGTTCTTGATGGTAACCAGGAAGGTCACAGCTTCTTTGCCATCGATCAGACGGTGATCGTAGGACAGCGCCAGGTACATCATCGGACGGATAACAACCTGACCGTTAATCGCCATAGGACGCTGCAGAATGTTGTGCATGCCCAGGATGGCCGCTTGCGGCGGGTTGACGATCGGGGTCGACATCATCGAACCGAAAGTACCACCGTTAGTGATGGTGAAAGTACCGCCGGTCATCTCGTCCATCGACAGTTTGCCGTCACGAGCCTTCTTGCCGAAGGTGGCGATGCCGCCTTCGATTTCAGCCAGGCTCATCAGTTCGGCGTTACGCAGAACCGGAACAACCAGGCCGCGGTCGCTGGAAACAGCGACACCGACGTCGGCATAGCCGTGGTAAACGATGTCAGCACCGTCGATCGACGCGTTGACAGCCGGGAAGCGTTTCAGTGCTTCGGTGGCAGCCTTGACGAAGAACGACATGAAGCCCAGGCGCACGCCGTTGTGGGACTTCTCGAACAGGTCCTTGTACTTCGAACGCAGCGCCATGACTTCGGTCATGTCGACTTCGTTGAAAGTGGTCAGCATTGCCATGTTCGATTGAGCTTCAACCAGACGCTTGGCGACGGTGGCCCGTACGCGGGTCATCGGTACGCGCTTCTCGATGCGATCGCCGGCAGCGAACACTGGAGCAGCAGCGGCAGGAGCAGCAGCCTTGGCAGGTGCGGCAGCCGGAGCGGCTTTCTTGGCAGCTACAGCGGCAACAACGTCTTCCTTGGTCACACGACCGCCTTTGCCAGTGCCGGCAACGGAAGCGATGTTGATACCGTTTTCTTCAGCCAGCTTGCGAGCAGCCGGTGCAGCAACAGGATCATCTTCGCCTTCAGCGGCTGGAGCAGCAGCTTGTGCAGCGGCCGGAGCAGCGGCAGCAGCTGGAGCGGCAGCAGCGCCGCCCGCTTCGATGGAGCCCAGGACTTCGTCGGACAGAACGACGTCGCCTTCGTTCTTGACGATAGCGCCCAGCACACCATCAGCGGTGGCCAACACTTCCAGTACGACTTTGTCAGTTTCGATGTCGACGATCAGGTCGTCGCGCTTGACGGCGTCGCCCGGCTTTTTGTGCCAGGTGGCAACGGTGCCATCGGCAACCGATTCCGGGAAAGTGGGGGCTTTGATTTCGATAGCCATTATCTGTGGGTCCTTAAATTCGGTTTCAGGTGCGCGAAGGCGTTAAACAGTAAAGGCGTCTTGCAGCAGTTTTTCCTGCTGCTCAGCGTGCATCGATGCATAACCACAAGCAGGTGCAGCGGAAGCATCACGACCGGCGTACTCGAGAAAGAGTGCTTTGTTGTGATTGCCAACGATGCGGCGCATGTGGTGTTGGCTGCAGTACCAGGCACCCTGGTTCATCGGCTCTTCCTGACACCAAACGATATGTTTGAGGTTGGTGTACGGAGCCAGGACTTCGTTCAAGTCGTCCTCAGGGAATGGGTACAGCTGCTCGATACGCACGACGGCGATGTCGTCACGACCTTCGGCACGGCGTTTCTCCAGCAGGTCGTAGTAGACCTTGCCGCTACACAGAACAACGCGCTCGACCTTTTTCGGGTCCAGGGTATCGATTTCCGGGATAACGGTCTGGAACGAACCTTCGGCCAGATCTTCCAGGGTCGAGATGGCCAGTTTGTGACGCAACAGCGACTTCGGAGTCAGAACGATCAACGGCTTGCGCAGCGGGCGAATCACCTGACGACGCAGCAAGTGGTAGATCTGAGCCGGCGTAGTCGGTACGGCTACCTGAATGTTGTGCTCGGCGCACAGTTGCAGGTAACGCTCCAGACGAGCCGAAGAGTGCTCCGGACCCTGACCTTCATAACCGTGCGGCAGCAGCATGGTCAGACCGCAGAGACGGCCCCACTTGTGCTCGCCACTGGTGATGAACTGGTCGATAACCACTTGGGCACCGTTGGCGAAGTCGCCGAACTGGGCTTCCCAGATCACCAGCGCCTCAGGCGTAGTGGTCGAGTAACCGTATTCGAACGCCAGCACGGCTTCTTCGGACAAGAACGAATCGTACAGATCGAAACGTGGCTGGCCCTTGTACAGGTTTTGCAGCGGGACGTAGGTACCCGCGTCTTTCTGGTTGTGCAAGACAGCGTGACGGTGCGAGAACGTACCGCGACCGATGTCCTGACCCGTCATGCGAATCGGGTGACCTTCGAACGCCAGGGTCGCGTACGCCATGGTTTCGGCGTAACCCCAGTTGATTGGCAGGCCGCCGGCTTGCATTTTCTGACGGTCTTCGTAGATTTTCGAGACCTGGCGCTGAACCACGAAGCCTTCCGGGATTTCCAGCAGCTTGGCGGACAGTTCCTGCAAGGTTTTCAGATCGAAGCGAGTGTCGTGACGCGCGGTCCAGGCGTGGCCCAGATACGGACGCCAGTCCACGAACAACTCTTTGTTCGGCTCTTTGACCAGGCTTTTTACAACATGCAGACCGTTGTCCAGCGCATTGCGGTATTCGTCGACTTTCGCCTGAACACGCTCTGCGTCCAGCACACCGCCCTGAGTCAGACGATCGGCATACAGCTCACGGGTGGTGCGCTGTTTGGTGATCTGCTGATACATGATTGGCTGGGTGCCGCTTGGCTCGTCGGCCTCGTTGTGGCCACGACGACGGTAGCAGACCAGGTCGATCACCACGTCACGCTTGAACTGCATGCGGTAGTCGATGGCCAGCTGGGTCACGAACAACACGGCTTCCGGATCATCACCATTCACATGGAGGATCGGCGCCTGGATCATCTTCGCAACGTCGGTCGCGTACTCGGTGGAACGCGAGTCCAGCGGGTTGCTGATGGTGAAACCGACCTGGTTGTTGATCACGATGTGCACAGTGCCGCCGGTCTTGAAACCGCGGGTCTGCGACATCTGGAAGGTTTCCATGACCACGCCTTGACCGGCGAATGCCGCGTCACCGTGGATGGAGATCGGCAGAACCTTCTCGCCGGTAGGGTCGTTACGACGATCCTGACGGGCGCGAACCGAACCCTCGACCACTGGAGATACGATTTCCAGGTGGGACGGGTTGAAGGCCATGGCCAGGTGAACTTCACCGCCGGTGGTCATGACGTTGGACGAGAAGCCCTGGTGATATTTAACGTCACCGGAACCCAGCTCGACCTTCTTCTTGCCTTCGAACTCGTCGAACAGCTCGCGCGGGTTCTTGCCGAAGGTGTTGACCAGCACGTTCAGACGGCCACGGTGGGCCATGCCGATGACGATTTCCTTGGTGCCGTAGGAACCGGAACGCTGGATCAGCTCGTCGAGCATCGGAATCAGGCTCTCGCCGCCTTCCAGACCGAAACGCTTGGTACCCGGGTATTTGGTACCCAGGTATTTTTCCAGACCTTCGCCGGCCGTGACGCGCTCGAGCAGGTGGCTCTTGATGTCGGCGGAGTACGTCGGACGGCCGCGCACGCTTTCCAGACGCTGCTGGAACCACTGGCGCTGCTCGGAATCGGTGATATGCGTAAATTCAGCGCCGATGGTGCGGCAATATGTCTGCTGCAACGCTTCGTGAATTTCGCGTAGGCTCGCCTCCTCTTTGCCGATGAACAGGTCGCCGGCACGGAAGGTCGTATCAAGATCGGCATTGGTCAAGCCGTAATGATTGATCGACAGGTCTGCAGGTGCAGGACGCTGCCACAGCCCCAGCGGGTCAAGCTGGGCTGCCTGGTGGCCACGCATACGGTAGGCCTGGATCAATCGCAGCACTTCAACTTGCTTCTTCTCGTGCTCACTGCTCACGCTGCCGGCGGAAACCGGTTGGGCGCGGCGCTGGTTCTTTGCCAGCAAGACGAAATGATCGCGAATTGTGGAGTGCGAAACATCGGTGGCAGTGTTGCCGTCAGCAGGCAACTTCTGAAAGTAGGTGCGCCACTCTTCTGGCACAGCGTTAGGGTCGTGCAGGTAGAGCTCATAGAGCTCTTCCACATAGGCAGCGTTACTACCGGATAGGTAGGCGCTGTTCCACATGCGCTGCATCACGCTTTCTTGCATGCTTGGTCACCCTCGGTTAGGGGAACACCACCGGCGTCGACACCGAGCACGCTTGCAGAAGTCCGAATGCAGCGACTAAAACAAGCCACTTAGGATCACGCTGATAGTCCGGGTACCAGCCCGGATGCCCCTGCTTGTCTCATTTCTTCAAAATAAGAGCCGCAGCCTTATAAGCTGCTGCTCAGGTTAAGACTACGGCGCCGGTTGAAGCCTGCGCCGTAGCATCTACGGGTACAGCGGTACTACATTTACAACAGCCGGTTACAGCAGCTGAATCACACGCCGCTTTGCAGCAGCATGTTACGTACGTGACCGATGGCCTTAGTCGGGTTCAGGCCTTTCGGGCAGACGTTGACGCAGTTCATGATCCCGCGGCAGCGGAATACGCTGAACGGGTCATCCAGCGAAGCCAGACGCTCGGCAGTCTTGGTGTCGCGGCTGTCTGCCAGGAAGCGATACGCTTGCAGCAGAGCAGCTGGACCCAGGAACTTGTCCGGGTTCCACCAGAAGGACGGGCAAGAGGTCGAGCAGCAAGCGCACAGGATGCACTCGTACAGACCGTCGAGCTTTTCACGCTCTTCAGGGGTCTGCAGACGTTCGATGGCCGGAGCCGGCGTGTCGTTCTGCAGGTATGGCTTAACCTTTTCGTATTGCTTGTAGAAGATGCTCATATCGACGACCAGGTCACGGATAACCGGCAAACCTGGCAGAGGACGAACGATCAGCTTGTTACCTTTTACGACAGCGGACAGCGGCGTGACGCACGCCAGACCGTTTTTGCCGTTGATGTTCATGCCGTCGGAACCGCAAACACCTTCACGGCAAGAGCGACGATAGGAGAAACCTTCGTCCTGCTCTTTGATCAGGGCCAGCACGTCCAGCACCATCAGGTCTTTACCACCGGTATCGACCGAAAATTCCTGCATGAACGGCGCAGCGTCCTGATCAGGGTTGTAGCGATAAACACTGACTTGCAACATGGCGGCCACCCTTAATAAGTCCGAATCTTAGGTTCAAAAGTCGGAACAGTCTTCGGCGAGAAGTTCACAGCACGCTTGGTTACGCGCTTGTCACCCGGGAAGTACAGGGTGTGGCACAGCCAGTTTTCGTCGTCGCGATCTTCGTAGTCTTCACGGGCGTGAGCGCCGCGGGACTCTTTGCGGATCTCTGCAGCGATGGCGGTAGCTTCGGCCACTTCCAGCAGGTTCTGCAATTCCAGAGCTTCGATACGAGCGGTGTTGAACGCCTGGCTCTTGTCGTTGATCTTGACGTTGGCGATACGGCCACGCAGATCAGCCAGCTGGGCAATACCCTTCTGCATGTATTCACCGGTACGGAATACACCGAAGTAATTCTGCATGCAGCTTTGCAGCTCTTTACGCAGGGTGGCGACATCTTCGCCTTCGGTACGCGAGTTCAGGCCATCGAGACGTGCCAGGGCAGCGTCGATGTCGGACTGGCGAGCGCGAGTGTAGTCGACGCCTTCTTTCAGGGTCTGTTCCAGGAACAGGCCGGCCGCACGACCGAATACCACCAGGTCGAGCAGCGAGTTGCCGCCCAGACGGTTGGCACCGTGAACCGATACGCAGGCAACTTCGCCTACTGCGAACAGACCCGGGATGATCTGGTCAACGCCGTCGGCGTCCTGAGTGATTGCCTGACCGTGAATGTTGGTCGGCACGCCGCCCATCATATAGTGGCAGGTTGGAACGACCGGAATCGGCGCCACGGCTGGATCGACGTGAGCGAAGGTCTTGGACAGTTCCATGATGCCTGGCAGACGGCTGTGCAGAACTTCTTCACCGAGGTGATCGAGTTTCAGCATTACATGGTCGCCATCCGGACCACAACCGTTGCCGGCGATGATTTCTTTAACCATCGAGCGAGCAACCACGTCACGACCAGCCAGGTCTTTGGCGTTCGGAGCATAACGCTCCATGAAACGCTCGCCGTGCTTGTTGATCAGGTAACCGCCTTCACCGCGGCAGCCTTCAGTAACCAGTACACCGGCGCCGGCGATGCCGGTTGGGTGGAACTGCCACATTTCAATGTCTTGTACCGGCACGCCAGCACGCAGAGCCATGCCGACGCCGTCACCGGTGTTGATCAGGGCGTTGGTGGTGGACGAGTAGATACGACCTGCACCGCCGGTCGCCAATACGGTGGCGTTAGCACGGACGTAGGAAGTTTCGCCGGTTTCGATGCAGATGACGATCATGCCGACAAAGGCACCGTCTTCGTTCTTCACCAGGTCGACGCCGTAGTATTCGTTGAGAAATACGGTGCCGGCCTTCAGGTTGGCCTGGTACAGGGTGTGCAGCAGTGCGTGACCGGTACGGTCGGCAGCGGCGCAAGTACGGGCAGCCTGGCCACCTTTACCGAAGTCTTTCGACTGACCGCCGAACGGACGCTGATAGATGCGGCCTTGTTCGGTACGGGAGAACGGCAAACCCATGTGCTCGAGTTCGAAGACCGCTTCCGGGCCTACGGAACACATGTATTCGATAGCGTCCTGGTCACCGATATAGTCGGAACCCTTGACGGTATCGTACATGTGCCAGCGCCAGTCATCGTTCGGATCTGCCGAGGCGATGGCGCAGGTGATGCCGCCCTGGGCGGATACAGTGTGCGAACGAGTCGGGAAAACCTTGGTAACTACGGCAGTCTTGTGACCACCTTGTGCCAGCTGCAGCGCAGCGCGCATGCCGGCACCGCCGCCGCCAATAATGATGGCGTCGAACGAAAGCGTATTAACTGTAGTAGACATGAATCAGATACCCCAAAGAATCTGCACACCCCAGACGAAGTACGCGAACATCGCGACGCCGCATACTGCCTGGAAGAGGAAACGTATTGCAGTCGCGGACTTGCCGAACGCCATTGGCGTCAGGTAGTCGGTCGCGATGGTCCACATGCCGACCCAGGCGTGAGCGCCGAGGGCAACGAGGGCCAGGAGACTGAAAATACGCATCCAGTTGCTTGCGAACAGTTCATGCCATTGGGCGTAGCCGATGCCAGGATGGGCAATGACGTATCCGATCAGGAATATGAAATAAGCCGCGAGAACGACCGCAGACACACGCTGTGCCATCCAGTCATAGAGGCCCGAACGCGACAGGTTCGTGACGTTAGTTACCATATCCAAACTCCTGCCAGAACGATTACCACCACGGAAACGGCGATAACGATTTTCGAGCCCAGTTTGCCGCCCTCAAGCGACTCGCCGATGCCCATGTCCATCATCAAGTGGCGCACACCGGCAACCAAGTGATACAGCAAGGCGGACAGGATGCCCCATGTCACTAGCTTGGCTAGCGGACTGGTCAGACACGCTTTCACCTGACCGAAGCCTTCTTCCGAGTCGAGCGACTTGTCCAATGCATAAAGCATGATGGCCAGGCTGACAAAGAGGATGATTCCGGAGATTCGGTGAAGAATGGACGTGTAAGCAGTGACTGGGAGTTTGATGGTCCTTAGGTCTAGGTTTACAGGTCGTTGGCTATTCACGGCTTTTTTTCACACTGAAGAGCCCCTAACAATCAGGGCAAAGTTGTTGGGGAGTGCACTGGTCAGGTACCCACCACCCAGGGAGTGCGACCCCCAGTAAAGCAGGCCCAAAAGCCCCTGGCGGTCGGAGGCCGAGTATAGACAGTTAGGCTACTAATGACAACGCAATCGCCTTCCCCTAATAGCTCATTGCACAAGTCGTATAAAAGGCGTAAATGGCAGTCAATTTCGAGGAAAAAGTCCGGTTAAAGCCTTCTGGAGCAAGACTTTAGGCAAATTGACATTCGAATTTATCTCACTATAGTGGTGCGGGCCCTGCGTGGGGGGTCTGTCTGATGATTTCAAGCATAAATAGGAGGCCACATGGCTGACAAAAAAGCGCAGTTGATCATCGAGGGCGCAGCCCCCGTCGAGCTGCCCATTTTAACCGGCACCGTTGGTCCCGATGTTATCGATGTTCGGGGCCTGACGGCCACGGGCCGTTTCACCTTTGACCCTGGTTTCATGTCGACAGCTTCCTGCGAGTCGAAGATCACCTATATCGACGGCGACAACGGCATCCTGCTGCACCGCGGCTACCCGATCGAACAGCTGGCTGAAAAGTCGGACTACCTGGAAACCTGCTATCTGCTGCTCAACGGCGAATTGCCGACCGCAGAACAGAAGGCCCAGTTCGTCAGCACCGTGAAGAACCACACCATGGTTCACGAGCAGCTGAAGACGTTCTTCAACGGTTTCCGTCGCGACGCCCACCCGATGGCCGTCATGTGCGGCGTAGTCGGCGCCCTCTCGGCCTTCTACCACGACTCCCTGGACATCAATAACCCGCAGCATCGCGAAATCTCCGCGATCCGCCTGGTTGCCAAGATGCCGACCCTGGCAGCGATGGTTTACAAGTACTCGATGGGGCAACCCATGATGTACCCGCGCAACGACCTGACGTACGCGGAAAACTTCCTGCACATGATGTTCAACACCCCGTGCGAGATCAAACCGATCAGCCCGGTGCTCGCCAACGCCATGGACAAGATCTTCATCCTCCATGCCGACCACGAGCAGAACGCATCGACTTCCACCGTACGCCTGGCCGGCTCTTCGGGTGCCAACCCGTTCGCCTGTATCGCCGCCGGCATCGCTGCACTGTGGGGCCCTGCCCACGGCGGCGCGAACGAAGCTGTTCTGACCATGCTCGATGAAATTGGCGATGTGTCGAACATCGACAAGTACATTGCCAAGGCCAAGGACAAGAACGATCCGTTCAAGCTGATGGGCTTCGGTCACCGGGTTTACAAAAACCGCGACCCACGCGCAACAGTCATGAAGCAGACCTGCGACGAAGTGCTGAAGGAACTGGGCATCACCAACGATCCGCAACTCGAACTGGCCATGCGCCTGGAAGAGATCGCCCTGACCGACCCGTACTTCATCGAACGCTCGCTGTACCCGAACGTCGACTTCTACTCGGGGATCATCCTCAAGGCGATCGGCATTCCAACCAGCATGTTCACCGTGATCTTCGCCCTGGCGCGGACTGTCGGCTGGATCTCCCACTGGAAAGAAATGCTCTCCAGCCCGTACAAGATTGGCCGTCCGCGCCAGCTGTACACCGGCTACGAGTCGCGTGACATCACCAAGCTGGAAGACCGCAAATAAGACCTGTCTTGCGATAACGTCTTGAGTTGCACCGGGAACGGCCTCTATTAAATAGAGGCCGTTTTTGTTTGTGCCATTTACCCTGCTCTCCTCAAGTATTGCACCGACTGGTCTGCCGCCTTCGCGAGCAAGCCCGCTCCCACACTTGATCTCGGTTGTTCGCGGAGTTTGCGTACTCAGGAGATCTAATGTGGGAGCGGGCTTGCTCGCGAAGGCGGCATGCCGGCCAACACAACTCTCAAAGCACTACTCAAACAAAAATGCCCCAATCTCTCGACCGGGGCATTTCTATCTAACGCAGCTTATATAAACAAACCTGAAGCCTTAGTGAGCAACCGCCCCACTCGCCCCCAAACCAGTCTGCGAACGAACAAACTGAGGGAAGAACAGCGCCCGCTCATTGTCAGCCGCAGTCGACTTGTCAGTGATCGAGAAGAACCAGATCCCGATAAACGCAATGGCCATGGAGAACAGCGCCGGGTACTCATACGGGAAGATAGCCTTCTCGTGATGCAGAATCTGCACCCAAATGGTTGGCCCAAGGACCATCAAACCAACGGCACTGATCAGACCCAACCAGCCGCCGATCATCGCACCACGTGTGGTCAGCTTCTTCCAGTACATGGAAAGCAGCAGCACGGGGAAGTTACAGCTCGCCGCGATGGAGAACGCCAGGCCCACCATGAACGCGATGTTCTGGCTTTCGAACAGAATGCCCAGACCGATCGCCAACACACCCAGACAGATGGTGGTGATTTTCGAGACGCGGATCTCATCCTTGTCGTTGGCTTTGCCCTTCTTGATCACACTGGCGTAAAGGTCGTGAGACACCGCCGTAGCACCGGCCAGCGTCAAACCAGCCACTACAGCCAGAATGGTTGCGAACGCGACTGCCGAGATGAAGCCCAGGAAGATGCTGCCACCGACCGCATTAGCCAGGTGCACCGCCGCCATGTTGTTGCCGCCCAACAGCGCGCCAGCAGCATCTTTAAAGGCAGGGTTGGTGCTGACCAGCAGGATCGCGCCAAAGCCGATGATGAACGTCAGGATGTAGAAGTAGCCAATGAAGCCGGTTGCATACAGCACGCTCTTGCGAGCTTCTTTCGCGTCACTCACGGTGAAGAAGCGCATCAGAATGTGCGGCAGGCCAGCGGTACCGAACATCAGTGCCAGGCCAAGGGAGAATGCCGAGACCGGATCTTTCACCAGGCCGCCCGGGCTCATGATCGCTTCTCCTTTAGGGTGAACCTTGATCGCCTCGGAAAACAGCATGCTGAAGTCGAAGTTGACGTGCTTCATGACCATCAGTGCCATGAACGTAGCACCGGACAGCAGCAACACGGCCTTGATGATCTGCACCCAAGTGGTCGCCAGCATGCCGCCGAACAACACGTACATGCACATCAGGATACCGACCAGGATCACGGCAACGTAGTAGTCGAGACCGAACAGCAGCTGAATCAGCTTGCCGGCACCGACCATTTGCGCGATCAGGTAGAACGCCACCACCACCAGCGAGCCGCAAGCGGACAGCGTGCGGATCTGGGTTTGCCCAAGGCGATAGGACGCCACGTCGGCAAAGGTGTATTTACCCAGGTTACGCAAGCGCTCGGCGATCAGGAACAGAATGATCGGCCAGCCCACCAGGAAGCCGATCGAGTAGATCAGGCCGTCGTAGCCAGAGGTGAACACCAGGGCGGAAATACCCAGGAAGGACGCCGCCGACATGTAGTCGCCAGCAATTGCCAGACCGTTCTGGAAGCCGGTGATCTTGCCACCCGCCGCATAGTAGTCAGCCGCCGAATTGTTGCGCTTGGAGGCCCAGTAGGTGATGCACAGGGTCAGACCCACGAACGCGACGAACATCAGGATCGCGGAAACGTTGAGCGGTTGTTTGTGCACTTCGCCGGTCAGGGCTTCACCTGCCCAGGCGCCAGGTGCAAAGGCTGCGATGCTCAATAGAGCCATTAGACGCCGGATCATTGCTGAGCCTCCTTGAGAATCGCATTGTTCAGGTCGTCGAATTCGCCATTGGCGCGTCGTACGTAGATTGCAGTCAGGATAAAGGCCGAGAGAATCAGCCCGACACCAATCGGTATCCCCCAGGTAATCGAAGACTCGGGGCTGATTTTCGCCCCCAGAATATGCGGCCCGTAAGCAATCAAAAGGATGAATCCGGAGTAAAGCCCAAGCATGATCGCCGAAAGAATCCAGGCGAACCTTTCTCGCTTACTAACCAGCTCCTTGAAGAGCGGGCTGTTTTGAATCGAGAGGTAAATGCTGTCGTTCATTGTTTTTATCCTCGCAGCACAGATGAAGTTGGAACGTTATCCACTCTATGCGGCTACGGAACTGGTTCCAGACGACCTTAGTATTAGAACGACATGACAGAATCGCCATTTCCCAGCATCCACTAAACAATGTGGGAGCGGGCTTGCTCGCGAAGGCGGTGTGTCAGTCAATATCTATGTCGACTAACACACCGCCTTCGCGAGCAGGCTCGCTCCCACTGGGGAAAAGCAAAAGGCCCCTTGGCATGACTGCCAAGGGGCCTTGAGAAGTGCTGACCAGACGCGTCAGCTCAAATCATTTGGTCCAGTCTGCAACGCGTTCCGGGTGTTTGGCCACCCAATCCTTCGCGGCGACTTCAGGTTTGGCACCATCCTGAATGGCCAACATGACTTCGCCGATTTCGTCTTTCGACGCCCACTGGAAGTTCTTCATGAACTTGGCAACTTCCGGCGCCTTGGTTGCCAGCTCTTTGCTGCCGATGTTGTTTACAGTTTCAGCCGCACCATAAACGCCTTTCGGATCGTCCAGGAAGCGCAGTTTCCACTTGGCGAACATCCAGTGCGGCACCCAACCGGTGACAGCAATGGATTCGTTTTTCTTCTCGGCACGGGTCAGCTCGGCAATCATGCCGGCGCCGGAACTGGCCTTGAGTTGATAGCCGGTCAGATCGTAGTCCTTGATTGCCTGCTCGGACTTGAGCATCACGCCCGAACCGGCGTCGATGCCGACGATGCGACCTTTGAAGCTGTCGTCGGTTTTCAGATCGGCAATACTTTTAGCTTTGACGTACTCCGGCACGATCAGGCCAATTCTCGCGTCCTTGAAGTTCGGACCGTAATCGACGACTTGATCCTTGTTCTTGGTCCAGTATTCACCATGAGTCACAGGCAGCCACGCAGACATCATGGCATCGAGTTTGCCAGTGGCCACACCCTGCCACATGATCCCGGTGGCGACTGCTTGCAGTTTCACGTCATAACCGAGTTTCTGCCTGATCACTTCAGCGGCCACGTTGGTCGTGGCAACACTGTCCGACCAGCCGTCGACATAACCGATAGTCACTGCCTTGCCTTCGGCGCTGGCTACAGTAGAACTGATCGCCAGCACCAAAGCGGCACCGGCGCCCAAGAGTCGTCGCATCTTCATCGTTACTTCCCCGAAAGTGCTGCGCTCGACGGATGCCGAGTCGCGTCAACGTATTGTTATGGTGCACAGCGCCCCCATCACGCCCACCGCAAACTCGTCCGAACATCAGCGCGATTTATCTATGAGAGCACTGATGCGTCGATAATCAACCTCAAGACAATGGCGACCTGCTCTGCCAGCGACCTCAAGGCATCGAGAAACGACATCAGAACGCCATTAATCTAGACCACCGGAAGTCCGCCGGCCAATCCGCCCAAACTTTGCATGTCAAAAGTATGCAGGCCACCAAGCACGCGGCAAATGAAGGTAACATGCGCGGCTTTGCTCCCAGACGGCCTGACCATGCCCGCGACATCCCGCTTTCCTTTCTTTGCTTACCTATTCGCCTGCCTGCTGGGGCTTTTTGCCCTTGGTGGCTTCTGGTACGGCCTCGGTAAACCGGTGGTGCTGCCGGACGTGGCCAGCGCGACGCACAAGTTGCAATGCGCCTCCTACACCCCGTTCGACAAGGACCAATCGCCGTTCGATCAGCCGTTCAAGCTGCGCCCCGAGCGCATGGACGCCGACCTCGCGCTGCTGGCCAAAAGCTTCGAATGCATCCGCACCTATTCCATGACCGGCCTCGAGGCCCTGCCCGACCTGGCGCGCAAGCACGGGCTGAAACTGATGATCGGCGCCTGGGTCAACAGCAACCCGGTGGACACCGCCAAGGAAGTCGACCTGCTGATCGCCTCGGCCAACGCCAACGCAGACGTGGTGACCTCAGTGATCGTCGGCAATGAAACCCTGTTGCGCAAGGAAGTCACTGGCGCGCAGCTGGCCAAGCTCATTAATAAAGTCAAAAGCCAGGTCAAACAACCTGTCACTTACGCCGACGTCTGGGAGTTCTGGCTCAAGCACCCGGAAATCGCCCCGGCGGTGGATTTCCTGACCATCCATTTGTTGCCGTACTGGGAAGATGACCCGTCGAACATCGACGCCGCCCTGCAGCATGTGGCCGAAGTACGTCAGGTGTTCGGCAACAAGTTCGCACCCAAGGACGTGATGATTGGCGAAACCGGCTGGCCCAGCGAAGGCCGTCAGCGTGAAACCGCCCTGCCGAGCCGGGTCAATGAAGCCAAGTTCATTCGTGGTTTTGTCATCATGGCGGAGCAGCAAGGCTGGCATTACAACCTGATCGAAGCCTTCGACCAGCCGTGGAAACGCGCCAGCGAAGGTGCGGTCGGTGGTTACTGGGGGCTGTTCGATGCCGATCGCCAGGACAAGGGCGTGCTCGCCGGTCCGGTGTCGAACGTGCCTTACTGGACGCAGTGGCTGGTGGTGGGTGGTTTGATCTTCCTCGGCACACTCATCCTCGGTGGACGTGTACGCAGCACTCGCGCAGCGCTGGTTCTACCGCTGCTCGGTGCACTGGCCGCCTGCTCGATTGGCGCCTGGGGCGACCTGGCCCGTGTCACTACGCGGTTTGGCAGTGAGTGGTTGTGGGTCGCTTTGCTGACGGCGCTGAACGTGTTGGTGCTGGCCCATGCGGCACTGACTCTGAGCGCTCGCACTGGCTGGCGCGGACGGGCGTTCAATGCGCTGGAACGTCGGGCGGGCTGGTTGCTCGCCGCGGCCGGTTTTGCCGCTGCGGTGACGATGCTGGAGCTGGTGTTCGATCCGCGTTATCGCAGCTTCCCGAGTGTTGCATTCATCCTGCCGGCGCTGGTCTATCTGTGCCGCCCGGTGAGCGTGCCGCGTCGGGAGATTGCCCTGCTGACCTTCATCATCGGTGCTGGCATTGCGCCACAGCTTTACCGTGAAGGGTTGCAGAATCAGCAGGCCTGGGGTTGGGCGCTGGTGAGTGTGTTGATGGTTGCAGCGTTGTGGCGCAGTTTGCGGGTTCGCAAGGGGTAAATCTTCGGTGCATCTGCTGGCCCCTTCGCGAGCAAGCCCGCTCCCACATTTGACCGCGTTCTCATGATAGATGCGTTCGAATGTGGGAGCGGGCTTGCTCGCGAAGACTGACTGTCAGGCGCTGCGGGAAGCCCTGACCAGACGCAACCCAGCAATCACCACCGAAAAAACAGCCAAAGTTGTGTTGTACAACGCCAACGCCGGAAACCCGAACACCAGCGCCAGCACTGCCAACCACCACCCTGCCCGGCCCGGCAGCACAAAACCGATAACGGCTGCCGCCAATGCCGCGAAGCCCAAGACATTGAAGTGAATCATCAAGCCCAGGCTTGAACGAACCTGGCATTCCCAGCGACTCGCTTCGTCCACGCAGATGCCGACCCATTGAGCATCCTCCATAAAGCCATAACGCGCGCCATAACTGGCGGCCAGCCATAATGGCAGGAGAACGAGCAGCAGAATCACAGGCAGACGGCGGGACATGAAGCACTCCAATAAACGAAAACGGCGGCCAGCTTAATCCCCCGCCAGCGGTAAGCAAACGCGTGCAAGAGATAATTGGTCACGAAATCGCTGCAAAGTGTATCGTCCAGCTACTATTACTCCGAAATTAGGCCTGATTGGTGCCGATCCATGGCACTTTGGCGCAAACCCCGTGGTCATAGCCTGCGAACTTCATTCGGCACCTTTCTCTAAGGGATCTAGTCATGCTCCGTTCCTTGCGCTTCGCCGCCCTGTTTGGCGGCCTTATTTTGAGTGCGTCCGCACTGGCCGTCGATATCGACGCTGCCAGCTATGGCTACCCCTTGACCAACCCGTTCGAGGCGACCATTGCCACGACACCGCCGAACCTGCGTCCGGAGTTGCCGCTGGACGACGACATCGATCAGCAGACACGCAGCGTTACCTTGCGCCCGGAGCGTGAGTTCGACCTGCCGGACAACTTCTGGCCGGTGAAGAAGCTCACCTATCGCATCGCCACTCAGGATAAAGCCGCACCGCTGATTTTCCTGATCTCCGGCACCGGCGCGCGCTACGACAGCAGCCTTAACGAATACCTGAAAAAGCTGTACTACAAGGCCGGCTACCATGTGGTGCAACTGTCGTCGCCTACCAGCTTCGACTTCATGAGCGCCGCCTCACGCTTTGCCACCCCGGGTATCACCGAGGACGATGCCGAAGACATGTACCGGGTAATGCAGGCCGTGCGGGCACAAAACCCGAAAGTCCCCGTCACCGATTACTACTTGACCGGCTACAGCCTGGGTGCCCTGGACGCGGCATTTGTCGCGCACCTAGACGAAACCCGTCGCAGCTTTAACTTCAAGAAAGTCTTGCTGCTCAACCCGCCGGTCAACCTCTACACCTCGATCACCAACCTGGACAAGCTTGTACAAACGGAAGTCAAGGGCATCAACAACAGCACAACGTTCTACGAACTGGTACTGAACAAACTGACCCGCTACTTCCAGCAGAAGGGCTACATTGACCTCAACGATGCCCTGCTCTACGACTTCCAGCAGTCCAAACAGCACCTGAGCAACGAACAGATGGCTATGCTGATCGGCACCTCATTCCGCTTCTCGGCCGCCGACATTGCCTTCACCTCGGACCTGATCAACCGCCGCGGCCTCATCACCCCGCCGAAGTACCCGATCACCGAAGGCACCAGCCTCACGCCGTACCTCAAGCGTGCGCTGCAGTGCGACTTCGACTGTTACATCACCGAACAGCTCATCCCTATGTGGCGCGCCCGCACCGACGGCGGCAGCCTGCTGCAACTGATCGACCAGGTCAGTTTGTATGCACTCAAGGATTACCTGCACGACAGCCCGAAAATCGCCGTCATGCACAACGCCGACGACGTGATCCTCGGCCCTGGCGACCTTGGTTTCCTGCGCAAGACCTTTGGCGATCGTTTGACCGTTTATCCACTGGGCGGCCATTGCGGCAACCTTAATTACCGCGTCAACAGCGACGCCATGCTGGAGTTCTTCCGTGGCTAAATATCTCCTGCTTATCGCAGCGTTACTCTGTGCAGGCGTCGCCAATGCCGACAACAGCAAAGCCAACGCACCGGTTGTGATTGACAATGACGGCTTCAAGGAGCCGCTGAGCAAACTCAAATTCAACCCTGGGCTGGATCAGCGCGAGTTCGAACGCTCGACGCTTAGCGCGCTGGCCGTCTACGACCCGCTGGAAGAGTGGAACCGCCGCGTCTACCACTTCAACTACCGCTTCGACCAATGGGTGTTCCTGCCAGTGGTCGATGGCTATCGCTACATCACGCCGAGTTTCCTGCGCACCGGTGTCAGCAACTTCTTCAACAACCTCGGTGACGTGCCGAACCTGTTGAACAGCCTGCTGCAGTTCAAGGGGCAGCGCTCGATGGAAACCACCGCGCGCCTGCTGCTCAATACCACCGTCGGCATCGCCGGCCTGTGGGACCCGGCCACCGCCATGGGCCTGCCGCGCCAGAGCGAAGATTTCGGCCAGACGCTGGGCTTCTACGGTGTACCGGGCGGCGCCTACTTCGTGCTGCCGATCCTCGGACCTTCCAACATCCGCGACACCGGGGGCCTGGCGGTCGATTTCACCGCAGAGTCGGCGATCAACTTCCTGAACGTCTCCGAAGTCAGCGAAAACCATCCGGAAATCTGGGTCCTGCGTGGTATCGACAAGCGCTACCAGAACAGCTTCCGCTATGGCCAGCTGAACTCGCCATTCGAGTACGAGAAAGTGCGCTACGTGTACACCGAGTCGCGCAAGTTGCAGATCGCCGAGTAATTCATCGGCAACAAAAAAAGGCCATTCGATGCGAATCGAATGGCCTTTTTCATGCACGGAATCTCAAACACCACAAATCAACTGTGCGGGCTTGCTCCCACATTTTTGGTCAGTGCCAGGTTTTAGCCTTTCAGCGCCTTGTAGATTTTGCTGACGACCATGACACAGGCCAACACAATGGCCCCCGCCACAATCCCCGCCACCGCATTCAGCAACGTCGGCACGACAAACCCGGCACCGCCCGCCCCTGCGCTGACGCTTTCAATCCAGTGATGAACCACCGGCACGCCATGGGTGAGAATTCCGCCACCCACCAGAAACATCGCCGCCGTGCCGATCACCGACAGGCTTTTCATCATGTACGGCGCCGCACGCAGGATCCCGCCGCCAATGCTTTTGGCCATCTGTCCTGGCTTCTGAGTCAGCCACAAGCCGAGGTCGTCGAGTTTGACGATGCCGGCCACCAGGCCATACACGCCGATGGTCATGACGATGGCAATGCCCGAAAGCACGATGACTTGTTGAGTCAGCGAGGCATCCGCCACGATGCCCAGGGTGATTGCGATGATTTCTGCAGAGAGAATGAAGTCGGTGCGGATGGCGCCTTTGATCTTGTCCTGCTCGAACGCCACCAGATCGACCGCTGGATCAGCCACGGCCTCGACCAGTTCTGCATGCTCGGCCTGGTCTTCAGCCTTGCTGTGCAGGAATTTATGGGCCAGCTTTTCGAAACCTTCGAAACACAGGTACGCGCCGCCGATCATCAACAACGGTGTGACCAGCCAGGGAATGAACGCGCTGATAGCCAACGCCGAGGGCACCAGGATCAGCTTGTTGAGAAACGACCCCTTGGCCACCGCCCACACCACCGGGATTTCCCGCTCGGCACGCACACCGGAAACCTGCTGGGCATTGAGTGCCAGATCGTCGCCGAGCACGCCAGCGGTTTTCTTGGCGGCCATTTTGGTCATCAACGCCACATCGTCGAGTACCGCGGCGATGTCATCGATCAGCACCAGCAAACTGCTTCCTGCCATGAATCAGGTTTCCTTCTTGAATGAATGCCGCGCAGCATAGCGCGGCCGGGTGCCGCACGGGCCATTCTTGAGCGCCGCGCGAGGCCGGTGCTACCATGCGCAACCGCCAGAACAGGCAAGGAACCCCCTGGTTTATGAGCACCATCCGCGAGCGCAACAAAGAACTGATCCTGCGTGCCGCCAGTGAAGAATTTGCCGACAAGGGCTTCGCTGCGACCAAAACCAGTGACATCGCAGCCAAGGCGGGATTGCCCAAGCCCAACGTCTATTACTATTTCAAATCCAAGGAAAACCTCTACCGCGAGGTCCTGGAAAGCATCATCGAACCGATTCTGCAGGCCTCGACACCGTTCAATGCCGACGGCGTGCCCAGTGAAGTGCTGAGCGGCTACATTCGCTCGAAAATCCGCATCTCCCGCGACCTGCCCTTCGCCTCCAAGGTGTTCGCCAGCGAAATCATGCATGGCGCGCCGCACCTGAGCGCTGATCTGGTTGAACGGCTCAACGGCCAGGCCAAGCACAACATCGACTGCATCCAGACCTGGATCGACCGCGGCCAGATCGCCCCGATCGACCCCAACCACCTGATGTTCAGCATCTGGGCCGCGACCCAGACCTATGCCGACTTCGACTGGCAGATTTCCGCGGTGACCGGAAAGGTCAAGCTCGATGAGGCCGACTATGAAGCGGCGGCGCAGACGATTATCCGGTTGGTGCTGAAGGGGTGTGAGCCTGACCGTTAAACTGTGGTGCGGCCATTCGCGAGCAAGCCCGCTCCCACACTCGATCTCCACCACACCGAAGATCCCCTGTGGGAGCGGGCTTGCTCGCGAAGAAGGCAACTCGGTATCCCGTCAAACCCATATCGCATCCCACAACGGATAGTCGCCAAGCTTCTCAACCAGCCCCGCCCGCAATGGGTTGGCTACAACATATCGAGCAAGCTTCACCAAATCCTCCTCTCGTCGCACCGCATGATCATGAAAACTCTGCTGCCACAGGCTGCCTGTTCTGCCTGTGGCGGCATTGATTGTGCGAGTACTTAACGATTTGGTCTGGCACATCAACTGGCCCAGCGACCCTTTTTGCAACTGGACAAGCCAATGAAAATGATCAGGCATGACGACAAAGGCCAAAGAGTCGGCAAACCCTTGGTCCTGTGCTTGTTTGAATTGGTGTACGACCAATCTTCCCAAGCTGAAATCCATGAAAACCGGCTCCCGCTTCAGGGTATTGGCAGTCAGGAGATAGACCCTGTTTTGCTCGGCATAGCGGCCGATTCGCAGGCGATGTGAAGCTGACAGTTCAGGCATTCCTTTGCCTTCTCTCATGATGAATTCATGAAAAGGCTAGACCTGCGAATGCTTGAGGGTGCGGCAGACTTTTAGCTGGATGTGTCTGGGAGGCCGCCTTCGCGAGCAAGCCCGCTCCCACAGTTGATCTACAGTGTTCACACAATTTGTGTCCACCGACGAACCAGTGTGGGAGCGGGCTTGCTCGCGAAAGCAGTAGATCAGTCACCACATAATCAAGCCGTCACCCCCGCATCCGCCCGCAACCCCAACGCCTCAATCGCGTTGATCGCACATTGCTCATCAACATCAGAAAGATCACCGCTGATACCAACAGCCCCCAGCACGTTCCCGTCCTGATCCCGAATCAATACACCGCCCGGTGCCGGGACGACGCTGCCCTGCCCCAGACTATTCAAAGCGGCGATAAACGCCGGTCGTTGTTGTGCGTCCAGCGCCAGCAGGCGTGAGCCTTTGCCCAAGGCGATGGCGCCCCAGGCTTTGCCGATGGCGATCTGCGGGCGCAGCAGGCTGGCGCCGTCTTCACGCTGCAGGGTGACCAAGTGTCCACCCGCATCCAGTACGGCGATGGTCAATGGAGCCGCCGAGATTGCACGCCCTGCGGAGATAGCCTGATTGGCCAGGTTGACTGCGACTTTCAAGGTTAAAGCGCTCATGGTGCCGTCCTCATTTTGTTATAGGGAAAGCTGCTGGACTGCTTTTTGTTCAGAAGTCCGATGCAACAAATAGAACACAATGAGTTATTTTTTTGTATACAATAATTTTCGAAAAGCGCCACATGCGACGAAAAGCCACAGTAGATCTGGCTTCCGACGAATGAAACGGCCGCTTGAGAAAATGGATTGACCTGCGCCGTCCGCCGTGAATAAACTCTGCGCAAAGCCACTTGTATACAATTACAAAACGTAAGAGGCACCAAAACCATGAGCAAAATGAGAGCAATCGAAGCCGCCGTTCTGGTGATGCGCCGTGAAGGGGTTGATACCGCTTTTGGCATCCCGGGCGCCGCGATCAACCCGCTGTACTCCGCCTTGCAGAAGGTCGGTGGCATCGATCACGTCCTCGCTCGCCACGTTGAAGGCGCCTCGCACATGGCCGAGGGTTACACCCGCACTAAGGCCGGCAACATTGGCGTGTGCATCGGCACTTCGGGACCTGCCGGTACCGACATGGTCACCGGGCTCTACAGTGCCTCGGCCGACTCGATCCCGATTCTTTGCATTACCGGCCAGGCACCCCGCGCCCGTATGCACAAGGAAGACTTCCAGGCTGTCGACATCACCTCGATCGTCAAGCCAGTGACCAAGTGGGCAACCACCGTCATGGAACCGGGCCAGGTGCCTTACGCTTTCCAGAAAGCCTTCTACGAAATGCGCTCCGGCCGTCCAGGCCCGGTGCTGATCGATCTGCCGTTCGACGTGCAGATGGCTGAAATCGAATTCGACATCGACGCCTACGAACCACTGCCGCTGGCCAAGCCAACCGCTAACCGCGTGCAAATCGAGAAGGCCCTGGCCATGCTCGATCAGGCCGAGCGTCCGTTGCTGGTAGCCGGTGGCGGCATCATCAATGCCGACGCCAGCGAGTTGCTGGTGGAATTCGCCGAGTTGACCGGTATTCCGGTGGTCCCGACCCTGATGGGCTGGGGCACCATTCCGGACGATCACCCGTTGATGGTCGGCATGGTCGGTCTGCAAACCTCGCACCGTTACGGCAACGCCACGATGCTCAAATCCGACCTGGTGCTGGGTGTCGGTAACCGCTGGGCCAACCGTCACACCGGTTCAATCGACGTTTACACCGAAGGCCGCAAGTTCATTCACGTTGACATCGAACCGACCCAGATCGGCCGCGTGTTCACCCCGGACCTGGGCATCGTTTCCGACGCCGCTGCCGCGCTGACCGTGTTCATCGAAGTCGCTCGTGAATGGCAAGCCGCCGGCAAGCTGAAAAACCGCAGTGCCTGGCTGCAAGACTGCCAGCAGCGCAAGTCCAGCCTGCAGCGCAAGACTCACTTCGACAACGTGCCGGTCAAGCCGCAGCGCGTTTACGAAGAGATGAACCAGGTGTTCGGCAAAGACACGTGCTACGTCAGCACCATCGGTCTGTCGCAGATTGCCGGCGCGCAGTTCCTGCACGTCTACAAACCGCGTCATTGGATCAACTGCGGTCAGGCAGGTCCATTGGGTTGGACCATTCCGGCAGCGCTGGGCGTGGTCAAGGCTGATCCGACCCGCAAGGTCGTGGCGCTGTCGGGCGACTATGACTTCCAGTTCATGATCGAAGAGTTGGCGGTGGGCGCGCAGTTCAAGCTGCCGTACATCCACGTGGTGGTCAACAACTCGTATTTGGGGCTGATTCGTCAGGCTCAGCGCGGTTTCGACATGGATTACTGCGTACAGCTGGCCTTCGACAACCTGAACGCCCCGGAACTCAACGGTTACGGTGTCGACCACGTCGCGGTTGCTGAAGGCCTCGGCTGCAAGGCGCTGCGTGTGTTCGAACCGGGTCAGATCCAGCCTGCCCTGCGTAAGGCTCAGGAAATGATTGAAGAGTTCAGGGTGCCGGTGATCGTCGAGATTATTCTGGAGCGTGTGACCAACATTTCCATGGGCACCGAGATCAACGCCGTCAACGAGTTCGAAGACCTGGCGCTGGTCGGCAACGATGCGCCAACCGCAATTTCGTTGCTCGATTAACTTGTAGGATCGTTCCCACATCCTGTGGGAGCGAGCTTGCTCGCGATAGCGGTGTGTCAGTCAACATGGATGCTGAATGGCACTCCGCTATCGCGAGCAAGCTCGCTCTCCCACAGGGATCCGGGAACGCCCACCACATTCATACGGGAGACCACCATGCCGCGTTTCGCAGCCAACCTGTCCATGCTGTTCACCGAGCAGCATTTTCTTGCCCGTTTTGAAGCTGCCGCCAAGGCCGGCTTCAGTGGTGTCGAATACCTGTTCCCTTACGACTTCAGCTCCGCCGAGATCAAAGCCAAGCTCGATGCCAATGGCTTGACCCAGGTGCTGTTCAACCTGCCGGCCGGTGACTGGGCCAAGGGCGAACGCGGTATCGCGTGCCTGCCGGACCGGGTTGAAGAGTTCCGCGCCGGTGTCGATCTGGCAATTGCTTACGCCAAAGTGTTGGGCAACACCCAGGTCAACTGCCTGGCTGGTATTCGTCCACAAGGCATCGACGATGCCACCGTGGAAAAAACCTTCGTCGCCAACCTCAAGTACGCCGCCGACAAGCTGCAAGCGGCGGGCATCAAACTGGTGATGGAAGCGATCAACACCCGCGACATCCCGGGTTTCTACCTGAACAACACGGCGCAAGCCCTGTCGATTCGCGAACAGGTCGGCAGCGCCAACCTGTTCCTGCAATACGACATCTACCACATGCAAATCATGGAGGGCGACCTCGCCCGCACCATCGCCGCGCACCTGGGCGAGATCAACCACATCCAGTTGGCCGACAACCCAGGGCGTAATGAACCGGGCACCGGTGAAATCAACTACCGCTTCCTGTTCGAACACCTGGACCGCATTGGTTATCAGGGTTGGGTCGGTTGCGAATACAAGCCGCTGACTACCACTGAAGCGGGTTTGGGCTGGTTGAAAACCCATAACGCAATCTAACCGAACATGACATCCCTGTAGGAGCTGCCGAAGGCTGCGATCTTTTGACTTTGCCTTTCAAGATCAAGATCAAGATCAAAAGATCGCAGCCTTCGGCAGCTCCTACAGGGGGCCACATAAAAAAAGAGGAATTTCTCATGGCTAAAATCGGATTTATCGGCACCGGCATCATGGGCCACCCAATGGCGTTGAACCTGCAGAAAGCCGGTCACAGCCTGTTCCTGTCGGCGCACCACGACCCTGCGCCTGCTGACCTGATTGCTGGTGGCGCCGTCGCCCTGGCGAACCCGAAAGAAGTCGCGCAAGAAGCCGAATTCATCATCGTCATGGTGCCGGATACCCCGCAGGTCGATGACGTGCTGTTCCGCGCCGACGGTATTGCGGCCGGTGTTGGCAAAGGCAAAGTCGTGATCGACATGAGCTCGATCTCGCCAACCGCCACCAAAGCCTTCGCTGCCAAAATCAACGAAAAAGGCGCTCAGTACCTCGACGCGCCAGTGTCCGGCGGTGAAGTCGGTGCCAAGGCCGCGACCCTGAGCATCATGGTCGGCGGCGATGCCGATGCCTTCGAACGCGTTCTGCCACTGTTCCAGGCGATGGGCAAGAACATCACCCTGGTGGGCGGCAACGGCGACGGTCAAACCGCCAAAGTGGCGAACCAGATCATCGTGGCGCTGAACATCCAGGCCGTGGCCGAAGCCCTGCTGTTTGCTTCGAAAAACGGTGCCGATCCCGCCAAGGTCCGTGAAGCACTGATGGGCGGTTTCGCATCCTCGAAGATCCTCGAAGTGCACGGCGAGCGCATGATCAAAGGTACCTTCGACCCAGGCTTCCGCATCAGCCTGCACCAGAAGGACCTGAACCTGGCCCTGGCCGGCGCGCGCGAGTTGGGCATCAACCTGCCGAACACCGCCAACACCCAGCAAGTGTTCAGCACCTGCGCGGCCATCGGTGGCAGCAACTGGGACCACTCGGCGCTGATCAAGGGCCTGGAACACATGGCGAATTTCTCGATTCGCAAGTAGGAGCTGCCGAAGGCTGCGATCTTTTGATCTTTACGCCCGACCGTTCACCGAGTTATCCGCAAAAAGATCGCAGCCTGCGGCAGCTCCTACAGGATCCGGTTCATCCCACCTAAAAGGGGTGAACCTTCCAGAGTTGCCGCAGGCTGCTTTCCTCCAATAACAAGAAATTCCCGGGAGCCCGCCATGTCGGTCAATCCGCAACAATTCCTGCGCGAGCTGTTTGCCACAGCCATCGACGCGGCCCATCCGCAGCAAGTCCTCGAAGCCCATTTGCCCAAAGACCGCAGTGGTCGGGTGATCGTCATCGGCGCCGGCAAAGCCGCCGCGGCCATGGCCCAAGTGGTGGAGCGTTGCTGGCAGGGTGAAGTATCAGGTTTAGTGGTGACGCGTTACGGTCACGGCGCACCGTGTGAAAAAATCGAAGTGGTCGAAGCCGCTCACCCGGTGCCTGACGCTGCCGGTCTGGCGGTCGCCAAACGCGTGTTGGAACTGGTCAGCAACCTGACCGAAGACGACCGTGTGATCTTCCTGCTCTCGGGCGGTGGCTCTGCCCTGCTGGCGTTGCCCGCGGCCGGCATCACCCTGGCCGACAAGCAGTCGATCAACAAAGCCCTGCTCAAATCCGGCGCCACAATTGGCGAGATGAATTGCGTACGCAAGCACCTCTCGGCGATCAAGGGCGGCCGACTCGGCAAAGCCTGCTGGCCTGCCACTGTTTATACCTACGCGATTTCCGATGTACCGGGCGACCTCGCCACGGTCATCGCCTCCGGCCCCACCGTGGCCGACCCGAGTACCTCCGCCGAAGCCCTGGCGATCCTCAAGCGTTACGCCATCGATGTTCCTGCCTCGGTGCGCAACTGGCTACAGAGCCCGGAATCAGAGACGGTCAAACCCGGCGACCCGAGCCTTGAGCGCAGTCACTTCCAGCTGATCGCTCGTCCACAACAGTCGCTTGAAGCCGCTGCGGTGAAAGCACGTCAGGCCGGTTTCAGTCCGCTGATACTCGGCGACCTGGAAGGCGAGTCCCGCGAAGTGGCCAAGGTTCACGCCGGCATCGCCCGTCAGGTCGTGCTGCACGGTCAGCCGTTGGCAGCGCCCTGCGTGATCCTCTCGGGCGGTGAAACCACGGTCACCGTACGCGGCAATGGCCGTGGCGGACGCAACGCCGAATTCCTGCTGAGCCTGACCGACAGCCTCAAAGGCCTGCCCGGCGTCTACGCGCTGGCCGGCGACACCGATGGCATCGATGGCTCCGAAGACAACGCCGGCGCGATCATGACCCCGGACAGCTACGCCCGCGCCGCCGCCCTCGGCCTGAGCGCCAGCGACGAGTTGGACAACAACAATGGCTACGGCTATTTCGAGGCGCTGGACGCACTGATCGTCACCGAGCCGACCCGCACCAACGTCAACGACTTCCGCGCCATCCTGATTCTCGAGAGCACAAAAAATGACGCCTGATAAAAAGGTCAAAATCCTCGCCACCCTCGGCCCTGCCACCAACGGGATCGACGACATCCGTGAGCTGGTGCAAGCCGGGGTCAACATCTTTCGCCTGAACTTCAGCCACGGCGATCACGCCGACCACGCTCAGCGCTATCAGTGGATTCGTGAAGTCGAGCGCCAGCTGAATTATCCGCTGGGCATTCTGATGGACCTGCAAGGCCCGAAATTGCGGGTCGGCAAGTTCGCCGAGGGCAAGGTGCAACTGCATCGCGGTCAGGCGCTGCGTCTGGATCTTGATCCGACGCCGGGCGATGAACGCCGGGTCAACTTGCCTCACCCGGAAATCATCGAGGCGCTCGAACCGGGCATGGACCTGCTGCTGGACGATGGCAAGCTGCGTCTTCGCGTGGTGACAAAGTACTCCGACGCCATCGACACCACGGTGCTGAATGGTGGCGAGCTGTCGGACCGCAAAGGTGTGAACGTGCCGCAAGCGGTGCTGGAACTGAGCCCGCTGACCGCCAAGGATCGTCGCGATTTGAGCTTCGGTCTGGAGCTGGGTGTGGACTGGGTCGCGCTGTCGTTTGTGCAGCGTCCGGAAGACATTCGCGAGGCGCGTGAACTGATCGGCGACAAAGCGTTTTTGATGGCCAAGATCGAGAAGCCATCGGCGGTGACGCAACTGCGCGAGATCGCTGAGTTGAGCGATGCGATCATGGTTGCTCGCGGTGACCTGGGCGTGGAAGTGCCGGCCGAAAGCGTCCCGCAGATTCAGAAAAACATCATCAGCATCTGCCGTCAGCTCGGCAAACCGGTGGTGGTGGCGACCCAGATGCTCGAGTCGATGCGCTTCTCCCCTGCCCCGACCCGTGCCGAGGTGACCGATGTCGCCAATGCCGTGGCCGAAGGTGCGGATGCGGTGATGTTGTCGGCAGAAACCGCGTCCGGCGAGTACCCGCTGGAAGCCGTGCAGATGATGAGCAAAATCATCCGCCAGGTGGAAAATGGTCCGGATTATCAGGCGCAACTCGACGTCAGCCGGCCTAAGGCTGAGGCGACTGTTTCCGATGCCATCAGCTGCGCGATTCGCCGTATCAGCAATGTGCTGCCGGTGGCGGTACTGGTGAATTACAGCGAGTCCGGCACGTCGAGTTTGCGTGCGGCGCGGGAACGGCCGACGGTGCCGATCCTCAACCTGACGCCGAACCTGCAGACCGCTCGCCGGTTGACGGTGGCGTGGGGTGTGCACTCGGTGGTCAATGATCGGCTGCGGCAGGTGGATGAAGTGTGCTCGACGGCGCTGGAGATTGCCCAGGCGCAGGGAATGGCCAAGCGTGGCGACACGTTGTTGATCACGGCGGGTGTGCCGTTTGGGCAGCCTGGGTCGACTAACTCACTGCGTATCGAGACGTTGATTTAGCGTCTGTACCGGCCTCTTCGCGAGCAAGCCCGCTCCCACATTGGTTATGTGTGTTGATCACAAATCTAATACTGAACAGAGATTCAGTGTGGGAGCTGGCCTGCTCGCGAAGCAGGCGACACGGTTTAACTGAAACACCACAGACTTGAAAATGCCTGCCAACCACTTCAACACCCACTGCCCCGACTGGGCGACTGCCCTGCTCAACGGATTCAGCCAGATCTTCCTCCAGCGCAACCCGCTGTGCGGTCTGCTGTGCCTGCTGGCCATTCTTTTCACCGCGCCCACCCTGCTCGGCGGTGCACTGCTGGGCGGTGTCGCCGGGCTGCTCACCGCGCAACGACGCGGTTATGCCAAGGCCGATCGTCAGGCCGGGCTGTTCAGTTACAACGGTGTCTTGCTCGGCTTGTTGCTGAGCCTCTACTTCCCCTGGTCAGCGATGTTGCCGCCGCTGATCATTGCCGCGGGCGGCCTGAGCGCGATGTTCACTCAACAGTGGCTCAAACGCGTTCGGGTCAGCCAATACCTGCCTGCCTATACGGCGCCCTTCGTGGGGCTGGGCTGGTTGCTGCTGTGCTTCGCCACGCCGTCGACAAATGCGCACTTGATCGAAATGAATACGCTGAACATGCTCGCCGCACCACTGAAAGGCCTCGGCCAGGTGATGTTCCTCGCTCATCCGCTGGCCGGAGCGATGATTGCCCTGGGTTTGCTGATCGCTGATCGCCGCGCATTCTGCTGGGCGTTGTTGGCGTCTGTCGCGGGCATGGGCTGGAGCATGCTGCATCACGACTTCTATACCGCATTGATCGGCCTCGGTGGCTATAACGCCGTACTCGCCGCCCTCGCCTTCAGCTCGCAGCGCCAGAAGCCTTGGCTGCCACTGGTCGGTATTGCATCAGCGCTGTTGCTGACGCCGGTGTTTACCGCCATCGGTCTGCCTACGCTGACCGCTCCGTTTATCCTCGCTTGCTGGCTGATCCGTGCCGGCATTCGGGTGCTGCGCCAGACCGCTGTCGACAGTGCGCCTTGCGCTATTGAGCGCCAAACCAAGGGTGGCGCCTGAAAGGGCTGAATCTGCATTCAGCGCAATGGGTCAGTCTCGCAAGCCAATGGCAGATCCGCCCGCGAGCCCCAACTTTCATCGTATCCCTGATCGTGGGTGGCGAGGGTTTCGACGACTTCCAGGCATTTGCCCTGTAGCTGCGTGGTGTAGACCTGGAGCATTTGAGGCGGCACGACCTTGTCATTCAAACCGATGAAATGACGTTGCGGGAGCGCACGCAACTTGTCGCGAAACTCCAGAGGTGTCACCGGCTTCGAGAATGGCGCGAGCTGCATCAGCTTCGCCCACTCTACAGGGTCGAGATTCCCGGCAATCGTTTGCACCTGAGTCACGTCGTTACGAGAACCCGCAAGGATCAAGGCAATCGCCGCGCCGCCCGAGTATCCGACCAGTTCGAACTGCTCCACTGCAAAGCGACTTTTCAGACGATCAAGGGCCGCGTTCATGGTCTCTATGACCAATGAATTGAAACGACCGGAAGTCCACAAATCAGTGTTGCAACCCGGTGATGTCACGAACTGACAAGGGCGCGCCAGATAGGCGCTGGGGCCCCGATCTCCAGCGGCCAATCTCGCCATCAAGGAAACGCGAGGGGTCGGATCGATACTCGGTTGAGACCGTGTCGCCCACGCCCGACCATCGCCTTCGATGTAAACACGTAGATGCTTGTAGCCCCCTGGTGGCGGTAGCAAGGCCATGAGTGTGTAAGGTGAACTATCGAGCGTGCCAGGAGTAAGCGAAGAGCCTTGGCTGACCGCCTGCAAATCGACTTTACCCGCGCATCCGCTGAGCCCGAGGAGCGCGAAGCCGATGGCGGCCAGTGCTTTAAACATGGTTTTAATCTGTTGATCAGACGCAACGGTCCGCCAGCGCGAACCGTTGCAATCCAGTCGATCAAAAAGCGTAGCGCGCTTCAAGGGTAAAGGTGTCGGCGTTAAAACCGGTCTTCGCTTGATAGCTGTAATGGGTCCCCAAGGTTAGAGCATCAATTTGATACTTCGCCCCTACGCGACCTTCATAACTATCACGCACCGGACTGGCTCCCGCGACAATGAAAGGCGAGCCCCCCAAGGTGAAACTGGAGGTCTGATTGATCTGGTCACCGATGAAGTCATGGTAAGCCATCATGCTCGCTTCAGGTGTAAGGGTGCCATTGCGCAATGGCACGTCAGCGGCCATTCGCAACCCGGCACCCAGCTCGCCAATTTCGAAGCGCTGGGCATCGGAGTGCAGGGCGGCCGAAGAACCATGCTCATTAAAACTGTCCAGCTGAATATTGGTATAACGTGCGGCGACACGCGGTTCGATAATCAATTGGTCGGTGAGTTTGAAGGTATAACCGCTCAAGACGCTTAGTGCCCATGCGTCACTGTTGTAGCTGGCCTTGGCCACGCTGTCGGCGACATAACGTTTGCTGTCATTGTCATTGCGCCCGTAACTGAGGCTGCCATCGACAAACCAGTTGCGCAGATCCCAGCTACCGTACAGCGTCAACGCGTTGCCCTGTACATCGGTTTTATTTCCGGTATCGGAGGTGACGTTGGTGTTCAGATACGAATAGGCCAAGCCCACGGTGGAATTGGCATTCAGCTTGCCATCCGCCCCGACAGCAACACCGCTGCTGTTGGCCGAGTAACCGGCAACTGCATCACGGCTGTCCTGATCCTGATTGCTACTCAAACCTTGAATCCATACGCCAGTATCTGCCAGCGAATCCCCTGATGAGAGCCCCGAGCGCAGACCGGACACGCGGTTGCTGATCGCTCCATTCATCATCGCCTGACCCGACACAGCCGCATTGACCGCCCCACCGCTGACTTCCGGAGCCAGTTGCTCACCGAGCTTTGCAAGTTCCTTTTGAGAGGAGGCGTTGGCAAAGGCTTTGAAGACCGCATCATCACTGTTCAATTGTCCCAGCGGGCCATTCTTGAAGCGATTGAGAATCTCGCGGGTGCTTCTGGAAGTACCGATGCTCCCCTGCTCTTCATCCACCTGACTGTCACTTTTCAGTGTGACCAGCGCATTGACCGTCTGGGCATCGGTTGTATAGCTGGCGACGTTTAACAACGAGGACGAACTGATAACGCTCAACCCGTTGTTCTGCAGGCTGCTGGCCTTGACCAGGGTGTATTGAGTGCCGGCAGCGGTCGGTGTGAAATCACCTTGTTTGGCATTCAGCGTCACTTTCGAGGACTGAGCGAAGGTGGCCTTGCCGTCCACCGTCAAATAAGGCGTACCAGGTGTGACGCGGTCCGAAAGCAACATATCGATACCACTGTTGGTACCGACGTTCAGGTCACCGGTAATTTCGGCCCCCTGGTTCTGAAGGTTCAGAGAGCCCGAAACGACGGAAACCGTACTGTCGATTTTGCTACCGGTGTAATTGGCCTGACCAGCAACATTTACCCCGTTGAGATTGAGCAGATCGCCCTTGATCGCACCGCCGGTCCAGTTCAGGTGCGCCAACCCTGCGCCATCGATGGCCGCCGCATGATTGCTGCGAATTTCGCCACCTTGCTGGTTGATCTCGAACGCTGATGTCTGGCCTGCATCGACCTGGATCGCAACACCGTCTGCAGTGATATTGCCGGAGTTGATAATGCCCCGAGCGCCAGACACAGCATTCTGCGTGAAAGTGGCACCGCCGAGCTTGATGCCCACGGCGTCTTCACCCGATGCCTCAATAGTCCCGGTGTTGAGCAAATAACCGACTGAACCATCCAAAAACTCGATAGCCGAGGAGTTCTTGCCAGCGCTTATGATCGAGCCGCTGTTCTCGATCCTCAACGCACTGGTTTGGGTTTCTACGTGAAAAGCAGACGCGCCCTGACCCGTGGCACGAATCGTCCCTGAGTTGAGAAGCCTGCCGGCGATGCTCACGGGATGCCCGTAATGGGAATCCAGAATCAACCCCATGGCATAGTTACCCTGCACATCGACAACACCACTGTTGATCAGATCGCCGCCAATAGTGGTCCCATGCAAGTAGATACCCTCAGGCTCGCCATAGATATTGGCTCCCGATGCCTGAGTGATGGAGACAGTACCGGCGTTGATGACATTGCCGGTGATAGTGGTATTGCCGATCTCGATTCCCTCAGCGTTGTTCACGTTGGAAAGAGAAAGCTTGCCGGCATTGATGAAGTCACCCTGGATGTTGCTGCCGATAGAGTTCAAGCCATGGAAACCGGCATCCAGTCCGATCCCGGTCACCGTCGCGCCTTGAGCGTCGAAAGTGAAGTCGCCCCGGTTAATGAGTGAGCCCGCGACAGTGTTCTGGAAGAACGCGACACCCGTTTTGTCCGTGTTGCTCTGGCGGGTTCGTTGCCCGGTCAGGGTCAAGGTTTCACTAAGGGTTTGACCAGTCCAGTCCTTGAAACCCTGACTCAGGTCGTACTCGCTGGCAAATGCCTGAGCGGTCGAAGTGCTGACAACCATTGCCAATAGGCTTTTCTTGAAAAACTTACTATCCATATCGCTTCCGTGTGGTTTTGAAACCCATCGCCTGAAATCCGGGCAGCACATCGAGACAAAGGTTCTTGTTCTGTGGGAAGTCGATATATCGACGAGGTAATCAATTTCTTAAGCCATGAACGACTAGAACCGGCTGAACATGGCGTACCCGGCGTCCTGCTTGCGCAATCCTCGTCAATCACCCACGCTTCTCTGATTTTCGGCTTGGGCAAGACCTTATGGAATGCAACAACAACTGGCGCCAACGCCTCTACGTCATGATTTTCCAGAGCGACACCGTGGCTGGGCGGCGCTTCGACGGCACCCTGCTGTTGATCATCCTCGCCAGCATTGTGATCGTGATGCTCGACAGCATCGATGCGGTTCACCAGAACTACGCCAACGTGCTGGCGTACATCGAGTGGGGCTTCACCGTCATCTTCGCCATCGAATACGGCCTGCGGCTGTACTGCTCGCCCAAGCCGTTGCGCTATGCGTTCAGCTTTTATGGGCTGGTGGATTTGCTGGCGATCGTGCCCGGCGTTCTTGCGTTGTACTACGCCGATGCGCAGTACCTGCTGATCATCCGGATCATTCGGATGCTGCGGATTTTCCGCGTGCTCAAGCTCAGCCCGTATCTGAAGCAAGCCAACTATCTGATGTCCGCATTGCGCGGCAGCAAGCAGAAGATCGTGGTGTTTCTGGTCAGCGTCTGCACCTTGGTGACGGTGTTCGGTACGCTGATGTACGTGATCGAAGGCCCGGAGCACGGCTTCACCAGCATTCCCAAAGGCATCTATTGGGCTATCGTCACGCTGACCACCGTGGGCTTCGGCGACATCGTGCCTAAAACGCCGCTGGGTCAGGTGATTTCGTCGCTGGTGATGATCACCGGTTACTCGATCATCGCCGTACCTACGGGGATTTTTACCGCCGAACTGGCCAGCGCGATGCGCGGCGAACAACTGCAACATGACTGCCCTGTGTGCAAGAAAAACAACCACGAGCATGGGGCGGCGTTCTGCTCCCGATGCGGGAATGCGTTGTTTAAGAAAATGGAATAAGCAAAGTACTTTTTAATCTTTAAAGGACTATGCGAGCCCCGTTATAGTCGCTGGCAAAACGGTGGCAACATCTCTTAGATAACTGACAACTAACCCGTAGGAGTTGCCGCAGGCTGCGATCTTTTGATCTTGAAGAATCAACATCAAAAGATCGCAGCCTGCGGCAGCTCCTACAAAGAACAAGGACTGCGCAGTGAAAAAACTCTTTGGCGCCTCACTTCTGGCCGCTGGCCTGGCACTGACCAGCATGGCTCAGGCCGCACCGACCCTTCTTAACGTTTCCTACGACGTGATGCGTGATTTCTACAAGGACTACAACACTGCCTTCCAGAAACACTGGCAAGCCGAGCACAACGAAAACATCACCCTGCAGATGTCCTTTGGTGGCTCCAGCAAACAGGCGCGCTCGGTGATCGATGGCCTGCCGGCTGACGTCATCACCATGAACATGGCTACCGACATCAACGCCCTGGCGGACAACGGCAAACTGGTCCCGGACAACTGGGTCACCCGCCTGCCGAACAACAGCGCGCCATTCACCTCAGCCACCGTATTCATCGTCCGCAAAGGCAACCCGAAAGCCCTGAAAGACTGGCCCGACCTGCTCAAGGACGGCGTACAGGTGATCGTGCCAAACCCGAAAACGTCGGGTAACGGCCGCTACACCTACCTCTCGGCCTGGGGTTATGTGCTGAAAAACGGTGGCGACGAAAGTAAAGCCAAAGACTTCGTCGGCAAGCTGTTCAAACAAGCGCCGGTGCTGGATACCGGTGGCCGCGCCGCCACTACGACCTTCATGACCAACCAGATTGGTGATGTGCTGGTGACCTTCGAAAACGAAGCGGAAATGATTGCCCGTGAGTTTGGTCGTGATCAGTTCGAAGTGATCTACCCAAGTGTTTCCGCCGAAGCCGAGCCGCCAGTGTCGGTGGTCGACAAAACCGTCGACAAGAAAGGCACCCGCGCTGCGGCCGAGGAATACCTGAAGTACCTGTGGTCGCCGGAAGGTCAGGAAATTGCGGCGGCGAACTACCTGCGTCCGCGTGATCCGGCGGTGTTGGCCAAGTACACCGATCGTTTCCCGAAAGTGGATTTCCTGTCGGTAGAGAAGACCTTTGGTGACTGGCGAACTGTGCAGAAGACCCACTTCAATGATGGCGGGATCTTTGATCAGATCTACAGCGGTCAGTAATTCCTGAGTCCAATGAAAAAGGCGACCTGAGAAGGTCGCCTTTTTTGTGGCCGCGGTTAGACACAAGACTTGTATCCAATGAAGATCCCCTGTGGGAGCGAGCTTGCTCGCGAAGAGGTCATAACCTTCAGCATAGATGTTGACTGTCACACCGCTTTCGCGAGCAAGCCCGCTCCCACAGGGGTTATCACCAGCCATTACATCGGCGGTGTAACACCATCCTTGCCGGCCGAGATGGATTGGGCGGTGAGCGTCCCGTCTGCACTCTGGGTCACAAACGTCACGATCTTCACCCCCACCTTCAGCAGGCTGCGATCCCCCGGCATCAGATTGACGATCGGCACATCCTCCGGCACCAGAATCTTCTGTTGCCCGCCCTTGTAGTTGACGGTCAAAACCCGGCCGTTGCTGACCACCAGATCGCCCACGCTGCCATTGGTCATGCTGCTGCCCTTGGCCAGATCGAACGGCCGATGTCCATCACCGCTACCAGCCAGCTCCGGTGGGAAGACATGGACTTCCAGCGCCTTGAGGGGGCCGTCTTCTTGCGGAATGGCAGCCGAGCCGATGTAGCTGCCGGGTTTGATGTCTTCGAAATTGGCCAGGGTGACGGCGCGGACTTTGGTGTCCTTGGTCAGGTTGATCACCACGTTTTCACCACTGTTGACGTGGACTTTCAGCACGTCGGGGCTGACCCCGGTGATCTCGCCGCGAACCCCGATGCGCATGCCTGGCGCGTCAGCAGCCTGGGCGAGACCTGCCGTGAACAAGCCGATCAAAGTAACAACTGAAGCGCCGCGAACCACGTGACGAAACATCGCATTCATGGAAGTGCCTTCCGGTTATGAAACGTGAGGAGAGAACATAAGCACGCTATCGAACAGGATGTAAGTGAATGTATCATCGGACCTCACTGTTTTGACGCAAGGTTCATCGACGGACATCACACACGTCCGCCACTCATTCCGCAACGGAATGATTGCTATCACTCCAAGCCCTCTTCTGCCCATTCCGATAGCCCTTTAGCCTGCACGCATTCTCTTTTGCTCAGCGAGACCCGTTATGAACCCAGCGACCCAAGTGCCCCAGGGCACCGCGACAATGACCCGAGGCATGGTGCTGCTATTCGCCTTCTGCTGCGGCGCCATCGTTGCCAACATTTACTACGCCCAACCGATCATCGGCCTGATCGCGCCGGACATCGGCCTGACCAGCACCATGGCCAGCCTGATCGTTTCGCTGACCCAGATCGGTTATGCACTGGGGCTGTTTTTCCTGGTGCCGCTGGGTGATTTGCTGGAAAACCGCCGCTTGATGATCATCACGACCGTGGTGGCGATTGCCAGCCTGCTGGGCGCTGCGTTCACCGATCAGCCAAACGTGTTTTTGCTGATCTCGCTGCTGGTAGGTTTCAGTTCGGTGTCGGTGCAAATCCTGATTCCGCTGGCCGCGCATCTGGCACCGGAAGAGTCTCGTGGGCGTGTGGTCGGCGGGATCATGGGCGGTTTGCTGCTGGGGATTCTGTTGGCGCGACCGGTGTCCAGCGTGGTGGCTGACCACTTCGGCTGGCGCGCGATGTTTGTGATTGCGGCGGTGTTGATGGCGGCGATCAGCATCGTGCTGGCGCTGACGATTCCCAAGCGTCAGCCTGATCACAGCGCTTCTTATGGTCAGTTGCTGGGCTCTCTGTGGACCCTGTTGCGTCAACAACCGGTGTTGCGTCAGCGCGCGTTTTATCAGGGGTGCATGTTCGCCACGTTCAGCCTGTTCTGGACCGCCGTGCCGCTGGAACTGGCGCGCAATCATGGCCTGTCGCAAACCCAGATCGCGATCTTCGCCCTGGTCGGGGCCATTGGCGCCATCGCCGCCCCCATTGCCGGTCGACTGGCCGATGCCGGCCACACTCGCATTGCTTCACTGCTGGCCCTGCTGTTCGCCAGCCTGAGCTTCCTGCCCGCGTTCATCCATCCGGTCTACAGCGTTATCGGCCTCGCCGTCACCGGCGTGGTGCTCGACTTCTGCGTGCAGATGAACATGGTCCTCGGCCAACGCGCGGTCTACGCCCTCGACGCCAAAAGCCGCAGTCGCCTGAATGCGCTGTACATGACCAGCATCTTCATCGGCGGCGCATTTGGTTCTTCGGTGGCCAGTGCTGTGTATGAACACGGCGGCTGGTTGTGGATCGTGATGGTGGGTAGCGCGTTTCCGCTGTTGGCGTTATTACGGTTTTTGAGTGTTTCGGAGAAGCGTTCGTTGGCGACGGCGTGAAGCTTTAAAAGCATCGCGGGCAAGTCGGACCGCCGCACCGCTCGCTCCTACGGGAGCGAGGTTGATCTGCAATTGCTGTGTGACTGACACCATTCAGTGCCGAACCAACTTCTCCATCGCCGCATCTGCCAGAAATGAAGAGCGGCTTTTGACATTGTGCTCACGCACATAACGATCGATACGCTGGATCACATAGCCGGGCAGCGTCACATTGACCTTCTCGGTTTTGCCCATGTACGGCGCGATGTCCAGCTCCAGCATTCCCCAGCCCATGTCGGCAAAGTCCGGATTGCCACGGTGGGCGGCAGCAGATGTAGGCATGGGAATTGACTCCCCGTCAGCCGCAATCTCCTGAAGCATGATGTGAGCAATCTCGACCGCCGCGTTGTAGGCATCTTCAAACGTATCCCCGGCCGTTACGGCGCCTGGAATATCGGGGATCTGAATACCGATGGCGGTGTTCTCGTCGCCCCACTCGATACAGATTGGATATTGCATTATGGATCTCCTGCGTAACTGGCTCCCGGGCAATACAACCCGGCTCGCCTCCTGATGCTTTTGACCGTCCCGATCGGCAAATCCTTTTTCGGATGAGGGACGGGTATCGTGTACGGGTTGTATCGGTGTTTGAAGAGGTGATGACTGCCGGCAATCCGATCCAGTATCCAGCCGGCCTCCTCCAACTCCTTGATCAATAGCCTGCTCTGCACCACTCGCCTCCTTGCTCAGGCCCAAACAAAAGTAACCCTAGAGTTATCTTTACTCAAGCACAAAAATCCGGAACGCGACGCTCGGTTGTTTTACAGAGTGTGATTGCGGGCGGCGGCATTCTTCCCAGGAATGAATACTTTGGCTCAGCCTGGTTCGTTACGCCGAGGTCAACCCGGATTACACTCAGCGTCCTGAGCCTGACGCGATGCTGGATGCGATTCGCGGCTGAACCGATCAAATGCCGCCTGACCCGCGGCATGTTCTTTCAAGGAGTGTGCAATGACCCGACGTACCTTTCTCATCACCGGTGCCAGCAAAGGCATCGGCCGTGCGGTCGCCGAGCACCTGGACCGCGCGGGTCATCGGGTGGTCGGAATCGCCCGATCGCCCGACCTGAGCTTTCCCGGCATCCTGTTTCCGCTGGATCTGAGCGACAGGGCACTGACTCAGGAAGTGCTGGCGGATCTGGCCAGGACTTATGAGTTCGACGGGCTGGTGAATAACGTCGGTCTGGTGCGCCCGCAGGTGCTGGGGGAAATCGACCTTGATACTTTCGACGACGTGATGCGCGTCAACCTGCATTCGGCGTTGCAGGCTACTCAGGCACTGCTGCCGAACATGCGCGCCAAGGCCTGGGGTCGGGTGGTGAACATTTCCAGCCTGACTGTGCTGGGTATTACGCAGCGCACCGCCTATGCGGCGGCCAAAGCGGCGCTGATCAGCTTCACACGATCCTGGGCGCTGGAACTGGCGCAAACCGGCGTAACAGTGAACGCCGTGGCCCCGGGGCCAACTGAAACCGAACTGTTTCGCGCCAACAATCCGCCGGGCAGCGAAGGTGAGGCGCGGTATCTGGCCGGCGTGCCGATGGGTCGGCTGGGGCAACCGCAGGAGATCGCTGCGGCGATTGCGTTTTTGTTGTCCGAGCAGAGCGGGTTTATCACCGGGCAAACTCTGTTTGTCGACGGCGGGTCCTCGATAGGTAAAGCCGCGTTTTAACCAACAACACCAACCCCTGTGGGAGCGAGCTTGCTCGCGAAAGGGGCGGCACATCCAACATTGTTGAGGCTGACAGTCCGCTTTCGCGAGCAAGCTCGCTCCCACAGGGGATCTCAACATTATTCAGACTTGCACAAGGACCTGAGATGGACCGCCTCGGCGCAATGGAAACCTTCGTCTACGTGGTGGAAACCGGTTCGTTTTCCGCCGCCGCCCGGCGCCTGAACATCGGCCAGCCCGCCGTCTCGAAAGCCATCGCGCAATTGGAAGCGCGCCTTGCGGTCAGGCTGCTGTTGCGTTCGACCCGAGGTCTGACGCCGACCGAGGCGGGCCTGGCGTTTTTCGAGCGCTCCAAGCGCGCCATCGAAGAAGCCGATGAGGCTGACAATGCCGCTCGCGGTGCCGCCAGCGGCCTGAGCGGCAACCTGCGCATCTGTGCCGCCGTGACCTTCGGCCGGCTGCACATCGTTCCGCACCTCGGGCCTTTCCTCGATCAGAACCCGGACCTGAACATCGATTTGATGCTGGACGATCGCAACGTCAATCTGGTGGAAGAAGGCGTTGACATCGCCCTGCGCATGGGCGCCTTGAGCGACTCCGGCCTCACCGCCCGCAAGATCGCCGAGTGTCGGCGCATGGTGCTGGGCACGCCCGCCTACTTCGAAAAACATGGCGACCCCACCTGCCCTGCCGATCTGAGCACACATCAAGCAGTCGTCTACACCTTGGGTGGGGGTGCTAATTGGCAGTTCCGCAAGGCGTCGGAAGAACAGGCAGTGATCATCAACGGCCGAATCCGCGTCAACGCCGCCGAAGGTTTACGTGAGGCGGTACTCGCTCACCAAGGGTTGACCATGGCATCGCAATGGATGTTTGCGCCAGAGCTGGCCAGTGGTTTGGTGAGGGAGGTTATGACGGAGTGGGCGCTGCCGAATCAGGATCTTTGGGCGGTGTTTCCTACGGGCAGGATGGCCAGTGCGAAGGCCCGGGCGTTTGTGGAGTATGTGCAGGGGTTGCTGACAAAAGACGTCTGATATTTCGATTATTTTGTTTATTTCGTTTATTACGATTTTCGATTAATTCGAATAGCCTCCCAGCTTCGATTATTCAGAATATTGGAAACCGCCATGTCGCCTGTCATCCACCCGCCGATCACCTTGCCTATGGAGCGCGAAGTACAAGCTGCCATCGAGGGGCAGCGCGCCTTGGCGGCCTATCTCGCCACTCAATTCGAAACTCAGCACATCCAGATTTTCGACGAACAGAATGAAGCTCATAGCGTCGAATTGCCCACTTCGGCCCTCCGACTTCTAGTCGACATCCTGGCAGAGCTTGCTACGGGCAACGCTGTCAAAGTGGTCCCAGTTCACGCCGAATTGACCACCCAGGAAGCCGCCGACCTGCTTAACGTCTCACGCCCGCACCTGATCAAACTGCTGGAATCCGGCGAGTTGTCCTACCACAAAACCGGCAAGCACCGACGTGTGCGCTTTGCCGATTTGATGGACTATAAAAACCGGCGCGACACTGCCAGCGAGCAAGCAATGACGCTTCTCGCCGAGCAAGCACAAGCGTTAAGGACAGGATACGAGTGAGGCACTCCTCTTTTACCGCTGTATATGACGCGTGTGTTCTGTACCCCGCGCCCTTGAGCTACGCAATCAAGATCAAAAAATCGCAGGCTTCGCCAGCTCCTACCTTTACCGCATACACCCGCCGGTCCTTGTCGTAAACGATCCTGTAGAAGCTGGCGAAGCCTGCGATCTTTTCAGACTCCAAAAAGCAAAACGGCGATCCAAGGATCGCCGTTTCTGTTTACTGCCCGAATTGCCGCCCCAACCCGCCCGGCACACCATGGATGTCTGTCTCTTCCCATGGCCCGTTCGGACTGATCGACCGGCTCCAGCCGTTGTCCCAGCGATAGTACGTGCGCTGGCGGTAGAAGGTGTTGGTCTGATCATCGAGTACGTACACGCCGAGCTTGGCATCCCAATGGCTGTTGCCACCCGGTGGCGGCGCGAAGCTCGCGGAGGTGCGTGGCAGCGGTTTGGCGGGCTTGGCCGGAATGCTCGGCTTGCCCGGTGTCGGTGACGGGGACGGCGTCGGACGCGGCTGCGACGGCGGGATCGGTGGCAGCCGTTCAGGCTGCTGCGGTTGGACCACGCAAGCGCTTAACCCCAAAACCATACTGAGCAGGGTGATACGAGCGATGGCGGTCATAGTTGCGTTTCCTGTCATTTGTCCGGGCTGTCGATAGTCAGTGTTTGCTGCGTCGTGGTGCTGCTGGCCAGAGGCTGGCTGCGACCAATCCATTCGCCGGCAGTCGGTTTGCCGGCGCGGGAGATGCGCGCAACCAGTTGGACTTCAGGGAAGTTCGACAGTTTCAACTGCGGCATCATTGCGTCGGCATCGCCCAGCTCGACGGTCGCCGGCAAGTCGGCCACGGTCAGGCGCTTGGCGGCCAATGGCGCAGGAGGCCCTGCGGTGGCGCGGGCGAAGATGAATACGCTGTCGCCCGGCTGAACCTTGGCTTTGAGCTCTGGTGCCAGATCCACGCGCACCTTGAGCAGTGCCGCCATCTTGGCGGCGGGCGCCTGGGCCACCTTGCCGCCGCTGGCTTCGAGTTTCTCGGCGGCCCGAGTGATGCCGCCTTGCAGCGCGGCGCGGGAACTGTCCTCCGGTGGCAGTTGCACCAGCAGGCGATTCCAGTAGTCGATGGCGTCCTGATAACGCTGGCTTTCAAAGGCAGCAATACCGAGCAAGCCAAGGCTGGTGACTTCTTTCGGATCGGCTTTCAGCGCTTCGTCAGTCAGGGCCTGGACCTTGTCCGACCACTTCTTGCCGTCGGCGAAGTACTGGGCCTGCGCCCATTGACCCAACAGCTCCGGCTGACGACCGGCCAGGTTCACCGTGCGTTCGAAGATCTTCGCCGCATCGCCAGGGCGATCCTGAGCCATGTACGTGCGACCGAGGAAATACAGGCCTTCAGCCGAATCCGGCTGAGCCGAGACCGCACGTTCCAGGCGACGGGTCATCTCTTCCATCGACTGCGGCGCCTGGGAAAATTCACGGGTCAGTTCGACCTTGTCGCTCGCCCCAAAATGCAGATACAGGCCAAGACCCAGCACCGGTACCAGAATCGCCGCCAGCAAGGGCCACGGTTTGCCCAGGCGGGACACGCGTGGCGCCTCGACGCCTTCAGTGTCGGCGAGCAACTCACGGGAGGCTTCGGCGCGACCGGTGTCCATTTGCGCGGCGTCGAGAACGCCCTCTTCCTGCTGAGTCTGCAACTCGGCCACACGCTCCTGATACAGCGCGACGTTCAGGGCCGTACGATCCTCTTCAAGCTGGGCGCGACGACCACGCAGAACGGGAATCAACAGAAAACTCAGGGCAACCAGAAGTAGCAGACCTGCAGCGAGCCAGAAATCAATCATTCTTGGTTTTATCCAACAGGTGGTCGAGGCGCTCACGCTCCTCGGCAGAGAGCTCATCCTTGGTGTCAGCGCGTTGCACGCGACGACGGCGGACGATCACGGCGATGATCACAAAACCGCCCAGCAGCAGGCCGGCAGGGCCGAACCAGAGCAAAGCAGTCTTGGCGTTCAGAGCGGGTTTGTAGCGGACGAAATCACCGTAGCGGTCGACCATGAAGTCGATGATCTGCTGATTGTCCTTGCCCTCGCCGAGCATGCGGAAAATCTCTTTGCGCAGGTCGGCGGCGATCGGTGCGTTGGAATCGGCAATGTCCTGATTCTGGCACTTGGGGCAGCGCAGCTCTTTGGTCAGCTCGCGGAAACGCTCACGGTCGCCTTCTTTGGCGAACTCATACGTGTCGATGGCCGCGTGCGCCACGCCGGCCATGCTCAAACCCAATACTGCGGCAGCTATCCAGCGCTTCATGGCTTGGCCTCATCGACCAGCGCCTGATACTTGGCCGCCAGTTTTTCGCGCCAGACCTGTTCATCGATCACACCAACGAACTTGTCGCGGATGATGCCCTTGGCGTCGATGAAGAAGGTTTCCGGAGCGCCATACACACCCAGGTTCAGACCCAATGTGCCTGCGTCGTCACGGATGTCCAACTGGTACGGATTGTGGAATTCCACCAGCCACTTCAAGGCGTCAGCGTTGACGTCCTTGTAGTTGATGCCGTAGATCACCACGCCCTTCTCGGCCAGTTTATTCAGCACCGGGTGCTCGACCCGGCAGGAAATGCACCAGGTGCCCCAGACGTTGACCAGTGCCGGTTTACCCAGAATGTCGGCCTTGGTCAGGGTCTTGTCGCCCTGCACGGCCGGCAGGGAAAACTCCGGGAACGGCTTGTTGATCATCGCCGAAGGCAGCTCGGCCGGGTCCAGATAGAGCCCGCGATAAAGGAAAACAGCCACCACCAGAAAAATCACCAGTGGCAACAGCATCAACCAACGTCTCATGCCGTGGCTCCCGTCATGCCCAGTGCTTCACGCACACGGCTTTTTACCTTGACCCGGTAACGGCGATCCAGTGCCGCCAGCAACCCGCCCAAACCAGTGAGCAGCCCACCGAACCAGATCCAACGCACGAACGGTTTGACGTGGACGCGAACGGCCCAAGCGCCGTCGCCCAACGGTTCGCCGAGTGCGACGTAGAGGTCGCGGGTGAAACCGGCGTCGATCCCGGCTTCGGTCATCACCGAGTTCTGCACGGTGTAGAGGCGTTTTTCCGGGTGCAGCACGCTGACTTCCTTGCCGTCGCGGATCACCCGTACGGTGCCCTTGTCAGACGTAAAGTTCGGACCTTCGAAGTGCTTGGCGCCTTCGAACACGAAGTGGTAACCGGCCAGGTCCATGGACTCGCCCGGCGCCAGACGCAAATCGCGCTCGGCACTGTTCTGGCTCGACAGCACGACGCCGAGGGCACACACGGCGATGCCGAGGTGAGCGACCTGCATGCCCCAATAACTGCGGGTGAGGGTCGGCAGACCTTTGATCAGGCCTTTGTGGCGAGTCTTGTCGAAGATGTCACGCACACCGGCCAGCAACACCCAGGCCGCGAGCATGAACGTCGCAATCACCGCCCAGTTGAAATCGCCGTAAGCGACGCCAGCCACCACCGCCAGCGCGGCGCTGCCGAGCAACACCGGGGTCAGCATGCTCAACAGCCATTTGACCGGGGTGTCTTTCCAGCGCACCAGCATGCCGACCGCCATCACCATCATCAGCAAGGCCATCAACGGGATGAACAGTGCGTTGAAGTACGGCGGGCCGACCGACAGCTTGGCGCCGGTCATCGCATCGAGAATCAGCGGATACAACGTGCCGAGCAGAATCATCGACGCCGCCACCACCAGCACCAGGTTGTTACCCAGTAGCAGGGTTTCCCGGGACCAGAGGTTGAAGCCGACGTGGCTTTTCACCACGGGAGCGCGCAGGGCAAACAGCGTCAGCGAACCACCGACCACGAACAGCAAGAAGATCAGGATGAACACGCCGCGTTCAGGGTCGGACGCAAAGGCGTGCACCGAGGTCAGCACGCCGGAACGTACGAGGAAGGTCCCCAGCAAGCTCAACGAGAAGGCAGCGATGGCCAGCAACACGGTCCAGCTCTTGAACACGCCACGTTTTTCCGTGACCGCCAAGGAGTGAATCAGCGCCGTACCCACCAGCCATGGCATGAAGGAGGCGTTTTCCACCGGATCCCAGAACCACCAGCCGCCCCAGCCGAGTTCGTAGTACGCCCACCATGAACCGAGGGTGATGCCGATACCGAGGAAGGCCCAGGCGACGATGGTCCACGGACGGGACCAGCGAGCCCACGCCGCATCAAGACGACCGCCCAGCAGTGCAGCGATGGCGAAAGCGAAGGCCACGGAGAAACCGACATAGCCCATGTACAGCATCGGCGGATGAACGATCAGGCCGATGTCTTGCAGCAGTGGGTTGAGATCACGACCGTCCGCAGGAATCTGCGGCAGGATCCGTGCAAACGGGTTGGACGTGAGGATCAGGAACAGCAGGAAACCCGTGCTGATCATGCCCATCACTGCCAGAACGCGAGCCAGCATCACTTGCGGCAATTGTCGGGAGAACACCGACACCGCGAAGGTCCAGCCGCCGAGGATCAGGGCCCAGAGCAGCAACGACCCTTCGTGAGCGCCCCACACCGCACTGAACTTGTAGTACCACGGCAAGGCGCTGTTGGAGTTGCTGGCGACGTAGGCGACAGAGAAATCGTCGGCCATGAAGGCGTAAGTCAGGCAACCGAAGGCGAACAGCAGAAACGCAAATTGCCCCCAGGCGGCCGGTTGGGCGAGGCTCATCCACAAGCGGTCACCGCGCCAGGCACCGAGCAACGGCACGATGGCCTGAACCAGCGCGAAACACAGCGCCAGAATCATGGCCAAATGGCCGAGTTCAGGAATAAAGAGTCCGGACGTCATCGATCAACCCTCCTTCGCGGGCGTTGGAGCAGATTGACCGCTGTCTTTCAAAGCCTTGGTCACTTCCGGCGGCATGTACTTCTCGTCGTGCTTGGCCAGCACTTCGTCGGCCACCACCACGCCGTCGGCGTTGAGCTTGCCCAGGGCAACGATGCCCTGCCCTTCGCGGAACAGGTCCGGAAGGATGCCGCGGTAGCTGATGGTCACGGATTTATTGAAGTCGGTGACGATGAATTTCACGTCCAGCGAATCGCCGGAACGTTGCAGCGAACCTTTCTCGACCATGCCGCCAGCGCGGATGCGCGTGTCTTGCGGGGCTTCGCCGTTGGCGATCTGGGTCGGGGTGTAAAACAGATTGATGTTCTGCTGCAGGGCGCTCAGGGCCAGGCCGACAGCAGCGCCGACACCGACCAGGATCGCGAGAATGATGATAAGACGCTTTTTGCGCAGCGGATTCACTTGCCGTTCTCCCGGCGCAGACGACGCGCCTCTTGTTGCAGATACCGCTTGCGGGCCAGGATCGGCGCCGCCACGTTGAGGGCCAGCACCGCCAGGCAGATGCCATAGGCTGACCAGACATACAGGGCATGATGGCCCATGGCGAGGAAGTCGCCGAATGAAGCAAAACTCATCGAGCGGCCTCCAGACTGTTCTGCACTTCGGCCTTGACCCAACTGGCGCGGGCTTCGCGCTTGAGCACTTCAAGGCGCATGCGCAGCAGCAACACCGCGCCGAAGAAACAGTAGAAACCCAGCACCGTCAGCAGCAGTGGCAGCCACATCTCGGCGGGCATCGCCGGTTTTTCAGTGAGGGTGAACGTTGCGCCCTGGTGCAGGGTGTTCCACCACTCCACCGAGTATTTGATGATCGGGATGTTGATCACGCCGACAATCGCCAAGACCGCGCAGGCCTTGGCGGCACTGTCACGATTGCTGATCGCATTGCCCAGCGCAATAAGACCGAAGTACAGAAACAGCAGAATAAGCATGGACGTAAGTCGTGCATCCCAGACCCACCACGAGCCCCAGGTCGGTTTGCCCCAGATCGCGCCGGTGACCAGCGCCACGGCGGTCATCCACGCGCCGATGGGCGCCGCGCATTGCAGGGCGACGTCGGCCAGCTTCATCTTCCACACCAGCCCGACGATGCCGCACACCGCCAGCATCACGTAGATGGACTGGGCCAGCATGGCGGCCGGAACGTGGATATAAATGATGCGAAAGCTGTTGCCTTGCTGGTAGTCCGGCGGCGCGAAGGCCAGGCCCCACACTACACCAACGCTGATCAGCAGCAACGCCGCGACGCTCAGCCACGGCAGCAGTTTGCCACTGATGCCGTAAAACCATTTGGGCGAGCCGAGCTTATGAAACCAAGTCCAGTTCATTACTGTTTCCATCACGGTTGCTCTTCGCTATGAAGAGCCAGGGTCTTTGCTGATCAAATTTTGACCAGACCTCATTATTCGCCGACGCTGATCTTCAGGCCAGCAGCTATTGCAAAAGGTGTCAGGGTTATCGCCAGGGCGGTCAGGCTACCAAGCCACAAGAGATAACCGGTCGCCGGCATTCCCTGCAATGCCGCCTGCAAGGCGCCACTGCCAAGAATCAACACCGGGATGTACAACGGCAGAATCAGCAGCGCCAGCAACAGGCCACCGCGCTTCAATCCCACCGTCAGTGCTGCGCCCACCGCACCGAGCAGGCTCAGCACCGGTGTACCCAGCAACAAAGAAAGCAGCAACACCGGCAGACAGGCGGTTGGCAAACCGAGCATCAATGCCAGTAATGGAGCGAGCAAAACCAGTGCCAGGCCAGAGAAGGACCAGTGTGCCAGTACCTTGGCCAAAACCAGAAGAGGCAGGGGGTGCGACGAAAGGACCCACTGTTCAAGCGATCCGTCTTCGAAATCACTGCGGAAAAGCCCGTCCAGCGGGAGCAAAACCGATAAAAGGGCCGCTACCCAGACCAGTCCCGGAGACAAGGTTTGCAACAATTGAGACTCGGGTCCGACCGCCAACGGGAACAGGGAAACGACGATCGCGAAGAATACGAGCGGATTGGCCAACTCCGCCGGACGGCGGAACAACAATCGGGCTTCACGGGCGACCAACAGGCCGAAAACACTCATACGGCCCAGTTCCCCAGATCAATGTCGCGATAGCCGGCCGGCATCCGGGTCAGCGTGTGGTGAGTGGTCAAGACCACCATGCCACCGCGCTCGCAGTGTGCGGCCAGGTGTTCTTCGAGTTGCGCCACGCCTTGTTTGTCGAGCGCGGTGAATGGCTCATCGAGGATCCATAGCGGCGGACTTTCCAGGTACAGCCGCGCTAACGCGACCCGGCGTTGCTGCCCGGCAGACAACGTGTGGCAAGGAACATCCTCGAAACCGCGCAGTCCGACGGCCGTCAGCGCTTGCCAGATCGCCTCATGGGAGGCCGGTTGATGCAAGGCGCAGAGCCAGCTCAAATTCTCTTCCGGCGTCAGCAGATCCTTGATCCCGGCGGCATGACCGATCCACAGCAGGTTGCGCGCCAGCTCAAAGCGTTGCTCGTTCAATGGCTGGCCGTTGAGCAGCACCTGACCGGCAGTCGGCTGCATCAGACCGCAAAGCAGACGTAAAAGGCTGGTTTTACCACTGCCGTTGGGGCCGCTGATTTGCAACATTTCGCCACTGGCCAGTCTCAATTCGAGATTTTCGAAGAGCAGCCGAAGGTCTCGCTCACAGGCGAGGGCAACGGTTTGCAGGACAGGACTGGTCAAGAGATCACGGGCCTTTTGGGTTCAAGTCGGCAGTGGAGCGGCCGTTAAAGATATGCAGGATAAATGCATTGGCGGCCCGTTCTAAGGAGCTGGATCAAGTATTTGAAATGTTTTCAGCGCCCCGGATACAACGGGGCGGCATTATACATGCCATGCCCCAACAGGGCGTGTTGACGTTAAATGATGGTCGCGCCGCCACCCCGGAAGGCACAAGACTAGGCATGAGGAGCGAAGTTTGGTATTCCAAATGAGTAACGAATAACGACTATTGCGCCTTCCGGGGTGGCGGCCCTTCGGGTTGGCGTTGTGAGCATGCCATGCTGCGTTGCAAGACTTGGTAAGGAAACGACCCTTACCGGCGTCTTGCGCCTTGCCTGGCACGCTCACAACACCAACGCGATCCATCATTTAACGTCAACACGCCCTGTTCAAGAGGGCAATTTCCTCAGGTTGTGACCGCGTATGACAGGCGAAATGAACATCCTCCCGCTACCGCAGACCACGCCCGCGACTTCGCGGCCGCTGGTGGTAAGTGGCGACCTGCTGAAGTTACTGACGCCGATGGAGGGCCTGATCACTGCGGGCCAGACCGCCAAGGCCGAAGTGCTGTCACTCAAGCAGGCGGATCAGACCTTTCAACTGTTGCTCAAGGTCACCCTCGACAGCGGCCGTCAGACCACAGTCCAGGCCACCAGCACCCAACCGTTGCCTCAGGGCACCAGCCTTGCGATCACCCAGCCGTCGGCGGGTAATCTGGCCGTCACCGTGCAACAGGCCATCGCCTCCAGCATCGCCACCCTCACCCGTATCGACACGGCGCAACTGCCCGTCGGCACCCTGCTGCAAGGCAAAGTGCTGACCTCTCAGGTGTTGCCGCAGGTGCCGGGCCAGCCGACGGTGTTTCGCTCGATGGTGAGCTTGCTCAACACCGCGTTGAGCGGCAGCACCCTGAGCATCGACAGCCCGACGCCGCTGCGCATCGGTACCTTGCTGAGCGCGCTGGTGCAGGACACCCAGACGCTGAAGTTCGTGCCATTGAGCAGTCGTCAGGAGCAATTGGCGGTGACCCAACAACTGGTCAGTCAACAGAGTCGCCAGGGTTCGTTGGATGGCCTGCTCAAGCTCCTGCAAAACCTGCCGTCCTCGAATCAGACCTCCAGTGATCTGCGTGCCGCCGTCGACAAGTTGCTCGCCGGCCTGCCGGATGTTCAACAACTCAGCACGCCAAAGGGGCTGGCCCAGGCACTGGCCAATAGCGGGCTGTTCCTTGAAGCCAAACTGCTCAGCGGTCAGAACCCGACGCTGGCCCCGGACATGAAAGGTGATCTGCTCAAGTTGATCGCACAATTGACGCCAGGCCTGCCGGCCAACACCAATCTCAACGCGATCATTGCCGCCAACACTTTGGCCCAGGCCATGCCGAACTTCGTGCGCAGCGCTCTCGGCATGCTCGGTCAGGTCAGCGCCAAACCGCAGCCAACCAGCTTCCCGCTGCCCGAGCGCCTGTTACAAAGCATGGACGGCGAAGGCGATCTCGAGCACTTGCTGCGTTTGGCCGCAGCGGCTGTTTCGCGCCTGCAAAGCCATCAACTGTCGAGCTTGGAACAGACCGGCGTTACTGACGACGGACGGTTGATGAGCACCTGGCAACTGGAAATCCCGATGCGCAATCTGCAGGACATCGTGCCGTTGCAGGTCAAGTTCCAGCGCGAAGAAGCACCTGAGAAAGAACAACAAAACGAACGCCGCGACGAGCGCGAACCCAAACAACAATTGTGGCGAGTGGACCTGGCATTCGACATGGAGCCTTTGGGCCCGCTGCAGATTCAGGCACAACTGATCAAAGGCAGCCTGTCCAGCCAGCTGTGGGCCGAACGCCCGTACACCGCCAGCCTGATCGAAAGTAACCTGGCCGAACTGCGTCAGCGCCTGCTGGCCTCCGGCCTGAATGTCGGCGATCTCGATTGCCACCTCGGCACACCGCCACAAGGCCCCCAAACCCGTCTCGAACAACGCTGGGTCGACGAAACCGCATGAAAAACCCCAACACCCCGCGCCAGGCCATCGCCCTCAAGTACGACGGCAGCCACGCCCCTACCCTCACGGCCAAAGGTGACGACGCACTGGCCGAAGCCATTCTGAAGATTGCCCGCGATTATGAAGTGCCCATCTACGAAAACGCCGAGCTGGTGAAACTGCTGGCGCGGATGGAATTGGGGGAGAGTATTCCGGAGGAGTTGTATCGGACGATTGCCGAGATTATTGCGTTTGCGTGGAATCTGAAGGGGAAGTTCCCCAAGGGGCAAGGTCCGGATGCGCCGATGGTCGAGAAGGACATTACCGAGCGTGGGGATGACTATTGATTCTGTGTTGAATGCAAAAAGATCGCAGCCTCGTTTCACTCGACAGCTCCTACACGGGGTAAGCCATCCCAATGTAGGAGCTGTCGAGTGAAACGAGGCTGCGATCTTTTGATCTGTCAGTTCTTGTGCAACTTACTCATCAACTCCGCCTCAGCCTGGGTCAAGCCGCAGGATTGAGTCAGTTCATCGACGCTCGCGCCCATACCGACCAGTTTTGCCGCCTGGGCAAACGACAGGCTCGACGGATCGCGCTGTTCCAGCTGAGCCAGTTTGTCCGGTAACGGGCCCACCACCGCGCGCAGTTCGTGCAGGTCTTCACCCATGCGCACGTTGCCGCTCTGGTAGTCGTCAACTCGCTTGCCCAGGTCCTTGATGCGCTGATCGCGCAGCGCATCGCCCTGGGCCTGTTGCGCGGCGATCAGTCGTTGGCCTCGTATGTACGCCAGAAACATCGCCAGCGTGCCTGCCCAGAAGAGGAACAGGACAATGACCGCTACCTCAAGAATCAATCAGATGTTCTCCAGGTCCGACCATTCTTCTTCGCTCATCATCTTGTCCAGCTCGACCAGGATCAGCAGTTCGTTGTTCTTGTTGCACACGCCTTGAATGAACTTGGCGGATTCTTCGTTACCGACGTTCGGCGCGGTCTCGATTTCCGACTGACGCAGGTAAACCACTTCGGCCACGCTGTCGACCATGATCCCGACGACTTGCTTGTCGGCTTCAATGATGACGATACGGGTGTTATCGCTGATCTCGGCATTCATCAGGCCGAAGCGCTGACGGGTGTCGATCACGGTGACCACGTTACCGCGCAGGTTGATGATGCCCAGCACGTAGCTCGGGGCACCCGGGACCGGGGCGATCTCGGTGTAACGCAGGACTTCCTGAACGCGCATCACGTTGATGCCGTAGGTTTCGTTGTCCAGTTTGAAGGTTACCCATTGCAGGATCGGATCTTCAGAACCTTTTGCATTCGTCGCTTGACTACTCATACCCTGACCCCTCGAAAAACCGCTTCTGGCGGTGTGTGTTCTGTTGGCGGCATTCAACAATGCCGTCGCGTACTTGTTATGTCGGCAGCTATGTCGGTTTGTGTAGCGGCTTGCTGCCGCTCATGTGCTTTGCCCCACCGCTGGCGATCAACTCGGCCAGCGCGGAAACGTCCAGCAGCGCACACATGTGCTCAATCACCGTGCCGGCGAGCCATGGCCGCTGACCTCGATGACTTCTCCATTTGATTTCGTTCGGGTCCAGGCGCAACGAGCGGCTGACCTGATGCACCGCCAGCCCCCATTCGTAGCCCTGAACCGAAATAACGTATTGCAGGCCCTGGCGGAAATCGTCGCGGTAGCGGTCCGGCATGACCCAACGCGCGGTGTCCAATACTTTCAGGTTGCCGGCCTGGCTCGGCAGGATCCCGAGGAACCATTCCGGCTGACCGAACAGCGGTGTCAGCTCGTGACCGGCCAAAGAATAAATCGAGCCCAGACACACCAGCGGCACGGCCAGGGTCAGCCCGGCGACATCGAACAACAGGCATTCGAACGGTTCGGCGGCCCAGGACGGGCGACCATCGGTTTCCACTGGTGGTGGCGTGTTGCTCGGTGGCAGGTGGACTTCGACCACCGGCGGCACCAAGGCTTGCAGCAACGGTGCGATGGTCGAGATCGGTGCGAGAACCGGCGCTGGAGCTTCGATCACGGCTACCGGTGCTTTCTCAACGACTGCCGCTACTACTGGCGCGGCAGCGACGGCAGGTTTCTGCGCATCACGGGCCTGCTCTTCGAGCACAGCAGCCTGGAACTCGTCCAGCGCGGCTTCAACCTCGAGCGCTTCAACAACCTCGACGACTTCAACCAGCGCTTCGACTTCCAACGGCAACTCTTCGGTCGCCTCCATCAGCAAGCTGTCCAGATAAGACTGCAGCGCCAGTTGCGGACGCGAGGTAACCTTCACCGGCCGGTTCATGCGCGCACCACCGTAGGAGCTGCCGCAGGCTGCGATCTTTTGGCGATTTCAAGGACGTCACAAAGCAAGATCAAAAGATCGCAGCCTGCGGCAGCTCCTACAGGAATTGGGTTCATCTCACGCCACCTGCGGAACAAGTTGTGCGGCCAGCAGATGCTTGAGCAGTGCGCGGTACGCGAGAACACCACGGCTCTTGCCGTCGAACTGCGAAGGCGTCACGCCGGCACGGCTGGCGTCACGCAAGCGGGTATCGACCGGGATGTAGCCCTGCCAGATTTCTTCCGGGTATTTGTCGCGCAACACCCGCAGCGTTCCGAGGGACGCCTGCGTGCGGCGGTCGAACAAAGTCGGCACGATACAGAAAGGCAGCGCCTGCTTACGCGAACGGTTGATCATCGCCAGGGTATTGACCATGCGTTCCAGGCCTTTGACCGCCAGGTGTTCGGTCTGCACCGGAATCACCAATTGCTGGCTCGCCGCCAAGGCATTGACCATCAGCACGCCGAGCAACGGCGGACTGTCGATCACGGCGTAATCGAAATCCTGCCAAAGTTGCGCCAGGCTCTTGGCAATCACCAGGCCCAAACCACTCTGCCCCGGCGACTGGCGCTCGAGGGTCGCGAGTGCGGTGCTTGATGGCAGCAGGGAAATACTCTCGTGGCTGGTGGGCAACAGCAACTGACCGGGCAAGCCTTGCGGCACACTGCCCTTGTGCAGGAACAGGTCGTAGCTGCTGTGTTCCAGGCTGTCGGGGTCGTAACCGAAGTAGCTGGTCATGGAGCCGTGCGGGTCGAGATCGACCACAACCACGCGCTTGCCCGCCTCGGCCAGTAATCCGGCTAAAGCGATAGAGGAAGTGGTTTTACCGACACCACCCTTTTGATTGGCGACTGCCCAGACTCTCATTCGGATTGTTCCTCCCGGTCGAAATGGTCGACCGAGGAAAAGCTCAACGTATTAATGCGGGTGACGGAGAATTGACGGCACTCTCTCGTCCCGGCGACTTGACCGGGGTCGGTGCAGTTTGTGTGCCAGCACGCTTCAACGCGGCATCCGGTTTCGCATTGGCCGTTCCGGTACCCGTGAGGCTGCGGCGTACATCGAGATTTCGTGACACCACCAACACCACGCGACGGTTACGCGCCCGCCCCTCGGCAGTCGCGTTGTTGGCCACTGGCTGGAACTCGCCGTAACCCACCGACGCCAGACGACCGGGGTTCACACCCTGCATCGCCAGCATGCGCACGATGCTCGCCGACCGGGCGGAGGACAGCTCCCAGTTGGTCGGGTATTGCGCGGTGCGGATCGGTTGATCGTCAGTGAAACCTTCGACGTGAATCGGGTTGTCGAACGGCTTCAGAATCGCAGCAACCTTGTCGATGATGTTGAACGCGATGTCGCTGGGCATGGCGTCGCCACTGCCGAACAACAAACTGGAATTGAGTTCGATCTCGACCCACAGCTCGTTGCCGCGAATGGTCATCTGGTTGGAGCTGATCAAGTCGCCGAACGCGGCGCTGATGTCGTCGGCGATGCTTTTGAGCGGATCGCTGGCACCCGCGATACCGGCGTCGACCTGCTCGGCGTCTTTAACCAGCGGCTTGGCCGGGGTCACGGTCTTCGGTCGCTCGTCGCCGATCGGGATCGGCTTGAGGGCGCGGTCGGAGTCGGTAAAGACCCCGATCAACGCTTCGGAAATAACCTTGTACTTGCCTTCGTTGATCGAAGAGATCGAGTACATCACTACGAAGAAAGCGAACAGCAACGTAATGAAGTCGGCGTACGAAACCAGCCAACGTTCATGGTTTACATGTTCTTCAGGTTGCCGACGACGAGCCATAATCCATTACCCCCATCAATCCATGAAGCCCTGAAGCTTCAACTCAATAGAGCGAGGGTTTTCACCTTCGGCGATCGACAGAATGCCTTCCAACAACATTTCGCGATAACGCGACTGCCGCAAAGCGACGGACTTGAGTTTGGCGGCAATCGGCAGCAGCACCAGGTTGGCACTGGCCACGCCGTAGATGGTCGCGACGAAGGCCACGGCAATGCCGCTACCCAGTTGCGATGGATCGGCCAGGTTGCCCATCACGTGGATCAGGCCCATCACCGCACCGATGATGCCGATGGTCGGCGCGTAGCCGCCCATGCTTTCGAAGACTTTGGCGGCTTCGATGTCGCGGCTTTCCTGGGTGTAGAAATCCACTTCCAGGATGCTGCGAATCGCTTCCGGTTCGGCGCCGTCCACCAGCAGTTGCAGGCCTTTGCGCGCGTAGTTGTCCGATTCGGCGTCGGCCACCCCTTCCAGTCCGAGCAAGCCTTCCTTGCGTGCGGTCAGGCTCCAGTTGACGACGCGATCGACGCCGCCGGCGAGGTCGATGCGTGGCGGAAACAGGATCCAGGCCAGAATCTGCATGGCGCGCTTGAAGGCGCTCATCGGCGCCTGCAACAGCGCCGCACCGATGGTCCCACCGAGTACGATCAACGCCGCCGGGCCGTTGGCCAGGGCGCCGAGGTGGCCGCCTTCAAGGTAGTTGCCGCCAATGATGGCGACGAACGCCATGATGATCCCGATGAGGCTTAAAACATCCATCAGATACAAGCCTCGACCAGATGCTTGCCAATATCGTCCAGGCCGTACACCGCATCGGCGAGTTCGGCTTTGACGATGGCCATCGGCATGCCGTAGATCACGCAGCTGGCTTCATCCTGGGCCCAGATCGAGCTGCCGCCCTGCTTGAGCAGACGCGCGCCTTCACGACCATCGGCGCCCATGCCGGTCAATACGACCGCCAGAACTTTGTCACCGTAAGACTTGGCCGCGGAACCGAAGGTGATGTCCACGCACGGCTTGTAGTTCAGACGTTCGTCGCCCGGGAGGATCTTCACCGCGCCACGGCCGTCGATCATCATTTGCTTGCCACCCGGCGCCAGCAACGCCAGGCCCGGACGCAGGATGTCGCCATCCTCGGCTTCCTTGACGCTGATGCGACAGAGCTTGTCCAGTCGTTCGGCGAAGGCCTTGGTGAAGGCGGCCGGCATGTGCTGGATCAATACGATGGGTGCAGGGAAGTTGGCCGGCAATTGGGTCAGAACCCGCTGCAGGGCAACCGGGCCGCCAGTGGACGTACCGATGGCGACCAGTTTGTAGGCTTTGCGTTTCGGCGCGGGCGACGACGAGGCCGGGGCGTGGGTACGCGCCGGAATCGGCGCCGGTGCCGGACGCGCAGGCGCGCTGCTGCCGTAGCTGCTGACGCTCGAAGGTGCAGGCGTCGGGGCGGGTGCGGCGACAGGTGCCGGAGCGCTGTAGGTGTTGGCGCGACGGTTACTGCGCGAGATGCTGAGAATCTTCTCGCACAGCAGTTGCTTGACCTTCTCCGGGTTGCGAGAGATGTCTTCGAAATTCTTCGGCAGGAAATCCACCGCGCCGGCGTCCAGCGCGTCGAGGGTTACCCGAGCGCCTTCGTGGGTCAGCGAGGAGAACATCAACACCGGGGTCGGGCAGCGCTGCATGATGTGCCGCACCGCCGTGATGCCATCCATCATCGGCATCTCGTAGTCCATGGTGATCACGTCTGGCTTGAGGGCCAGCGCCTGATCAATCGCCTCTTTTCCGTTGGTCGCCGTGCCGACGACCTGGATATTCGGATCCGCTGAAAGAATTTCCGAGACGCGGCGGCGGAAAAACCCCGAATCGTCCACCACCAGGACTTTAACTGCCATAAACACTCCGTTAGACGGAGCGAGGCTCAGTCGCCCCGCCCCACCAGAATCAAATACGCCGTGCGGCGTAACGCTTGAGCATGCTCGGAACATCGAGAATCAGCGCAATGCGGCCGTCACCGGTGATGGTGGCGCCGGACATGCCCGGGGTTCCCTGGAGCATTTTGCCCAATGGCTTGATGACCACTTCTTCCTGACCCACCAGTTGATCGACGACGAAGCCGATCCGCTGAGTGCCCACCGAAAGGATCACCACATGGCCTTCGCGCTGCTCTTCGTGAGCGGCGGAGCTGACCAGCCAGCGTTTGAGGTAGAACAATGGCAGCGCCTTGTCCCGCACGATCACCACTTCCTGGCCGTCCACCACGTTGGTGCGCGACAGGTCGAGGTGGAAGATCTCGTTGACGTTCACCAGCGGGAACGCAAACGCCTGGTTGCCCAGCATGACCATCAGCGTCGGCATGATCGCCAGGGTCAACGGGACCTTGATGACGATCTTCGAGCCCTTGCCCTTGGTCGAATAGATATTGATGGTGCCGTTGAGCTGGGCGATTTTGGTTTTCACCACGTCCATGCCCACGCCGCGTCCGGAGACATCGGAAATTTCGGTCTTGGTCGAGAAACCCGGCGCGAAGATCAGGTTGAAGCAATCGGATTCGCTGAGGCGATCCGCTGCATCCTTGTCCATCAAGCCTTTCTTCACGGCAATGCCGCGCAGAACATCGGCGTCCATGCCCTTGCCGTCATCGGAGATCGACAGCAGGATGTGGTCGCCTTCCTGTTCAGCGGACAGGATCACCTTGCCGCTGCGAGGCTTGCCCATCGCTTCACGCTCGGCCGGCTCTTCAATACCGTGGTCGACCGAGTTGCGAACCAAGTGGACCAGCGGGTCGGCCAGGGCCTCGACGAGGTTCTTGTCGAGGTCGGTTTCTTCGCCGACCAATTCCAGGTTGATCTCTTTCTTGAGCTGGCGAGCCAGGTCGCGAACCAGGCGCGGGAAACGCCCGAAGACCTTCTTGATCGGTTGCATCCGGGTCTTCATGACCGCGGTTTGCAGATCGGCTGTGACCACGTCGAGGTTCGACACGGCCTTGGACATGGCTTCGTCGCCGCTGTTGAGGCCCAGACGGACCAAGCGGTTACGCACCAGTACCAACTCGCCGACCATGTTCATGATTTCGTCGAGACGCGCGGTATCGACCCGCACGGTGGTCTCGGCTTCGCTGGCCGGTTTTTCCGGTGGCGGCGCGGCCGGGGCACGAGCCGGAGCCGGAGCAGCAGCAGCAGCGGCAGGCTTCGGCGCTTCGGCTTTAGGCTCGGGCGCTTTGGCAACGGGTTTCGGTGCAACAGCCTTGGCAATTGGCGCCACAACCGAAGCGCTGGCGCCCGACGCGGTACCGACTTCAGTGAACTTGCCTTTGCCGTGCAATTCGTCGAGCAGCGATTCGAACTCGTGATCGGAGATCAGATCGCCCCCAGCCGCTTTAGCGGTGGGTGCAGCCGGGGCTGGGACCGCAGCAATGGCCGATTCCAGCGCGTCGACAGCAAAGTTGCCCTTGCCGTGCAGCTGATCGAGCAATGCTTCGAACTCGTCGTCGGTGATATCGGAGCTGTCGCCTGCCGCTTTCGGGGCAGCCGGTGCGGCTGGCGCCGGGGCTACCGCATCGACGGCGAACTGGCCTTTACCGTGCAGTTGATCGAGCAACGACTCGAACTCGGCATCGGTGATTTCGTCGCTGCCCGCCGCATTGCTGCTCGGCGCTGGCACAGCTGCCGGGGCTTCTGCCTGAGCCTTGACGGCGTTCAGCGAGTCCAGCAGTTGTTCGAATTCGTTATCGGTGATGTCACCCGATTCGTTCTCGGCGGCAGGTTCTTCCACCACCTCGGCGACCGGTGCCGTTTCATCGGCGGTTTGCGGCTCGGCCAGACGGGCCAGCGCCGCAAGCAATTCTGGCGTGGCAGCCGTGATCGGGCTGCGCTCGCGGACTTCGGTAAACATGCCGTTCACCGCATCCAGCGCTTCGAGAACCACGTCCATCAGTTCCGAGTCGACGCGACGTTCACCCTTGCGCAGGATGTCGAACACGTTCTCGGCGATGTGACAGCACTCCACCAGCTCGTTGAGCTGGAGGAAGCCGGCGCCTCCTTTTACAGTGTGAAAACCGCGAAAAATTGCATTGAGCAAGTCCGCATCATCAGGTCGGCTTTCAAGCTCGACCAGCTGCTCGGACAGTTGCTCTAGAATCTCGCCGGCCTCAACCAGGAAATCCTGAAGGATCTCTTCATCGGCGCCGAAGCTCATTAAGGGGGTGCTCCTAAAGGTCTAAAAACCTAAAAACCTAAAATCCAAGACTGGATAGCAAATCGTCCACATCGTCCTGACCGGACACAACGTCTTCTCTTTTATCGGCATGAATCTGCGGACCTTCACCCTGAGAGAGATGTTTTTGCGGATCTTTTTCTGCCAGCATCGCTTCACGGTCATGTTCGATGCCCGCAAAGCGGTCCACCTGACTGGCCATAAGCACGAGCTTGAGCAGGTTGCTTTCAACTTCGGTGACCAATTGGGTCACACGCTTGATCACCTGACCGGTGAGGTCCTGGTAATCCTGAGCGAGCAGAATGTCGTTGAGGTTGCTCGACACAACGCGATTGTCTTCGCTGCTGCGTGTCAGGAAACCGTCGACTCGCCGGGCCAGCTCACGGAACTCTTCAGCCCCGACTTCGCGACGCATGAACCGTCCCCAGTCGGTGCTCAAGGCCTGGGCTTCGTTGCTCAGGCCGTTGACCAGCGGCGTGGCGTTTTCCACCAGGTCCATGGTGCGGTTGGCAGCGGCCTCGGTCAGCTTGACCACATAACCCAGACGCTCGGTAGCGTCCGTGATCTGTGAGACTTCCTCGGCTTGCGGCATGTGCGGGTCAATCTGGAAATTGACAATCGCGCTATGCAGCTCGCGAGTGAGCTTGCCCACTTCCTGATACAGGCCACGGTCACGGGTCTGATTGAGCTCATGGATCAGTTGCACAGCGTCGCCGAACCTGCCTTTTTCAAGGCTTTCGACCAGTTCGACCGCGTGTTTTTTCAGAGTCGATTCGAAATCGCCCTGTGAAGACTCGTTATGCTCCATAGCTCCCCCGTGGCGCAGTGGCTTCGCACATCAACCGATGCGTTCGAAAATCTTCTCGATTTTTTCTTTTAACGCCTGGGCCGTGAAGGGCTTGACCACATAGCCGTTAACACCGGCCTGGGCTGCCTCGATGATCTGCTCGCGCTTGGCTTCAGCGGTCACCATCAGCACTGGCAGGTGCTTGAGCTTTTCATCGGCACGCACGTGGCGCAGCAGGTCGATACCGGTCATGCCAGGCATGTTCCAGTCTGTTACCAGAAAGTCGATGCTGCCGCTGTTGAGAACCGGAATGGCAGTAGTGCCATCGTCGGCCTCGACCGTGTTGGTGAACCCAAGGTCACGCAACAGGTTTTTAATGATCCGCCGCATCGTTGAGAAGTCATCAACGATGAGGATTTTCATGTTCTTGTCCAATTCGACCTCCAAGCAGTCTTAAACGCGCCCAGCACCTGGACGCGCCATTTCAATCAATCCGGCAAAGCACTCAATGACTGTCTGGAGCACAACAGATCGGGACCGGTAAGGTTCAACACCCCACCCGCCGCGTTCGCAGTGTCCCCACACTGCCTTCAGCGCGCTCGCCACTCCCCCAAACGCCCCCGCAAACGGGCCGCGCACTGGCTGTGTAACTGGCTGACCCGAGATTCGCTGACCCCCAGGACCTCACCGATTTCCTTGAGATTCAACTCTTCGTCGTAGTACAGCGCCAACACCAGTCGCTCACGCTCCGGCAAATTGGCAATCGCGTCCGCCAGCGCCGCCTGGAAGCGTTCATCTTCCAGATCGCGTGACGGCTCGAGATGAGCACTCGCGCCATCCTCGTGCAGCCCTTCGTGTTCGCCGTCCTGCAACAGATCGTCGAAACTGAATAAGCGGCTGCCCAGGGTGTCGTTCAAAATCCCGTAATAATCGTCGAGACTCAATTGGAGTTCGGCCGCAACCTCGTGATCTTTAGCGTCACGGCCGGTTTTAGCTTCAATAGAGCGAATTGCGTCGCTGACCATGCGGGTATTGCGGTGGACCGAACGCGGCGCCCAGTCCCCCTTGCGTACTTCATCGAGCATCGCGCCACGGATTCGTATGCCCGCGTACGTCTCGAAACTCGCGCCTTTGCTGGCGTCGTATTTGGTCGACACTTCAAGCAAGCCGATCATCCCGGCCTGGATCAGATCTTCAACCTGGACACTGGCTGGCAGACGCGCCAGCAAGTGGTAGGCAATGCGTTTAACCAGTGGCGCGTAACGCTCGATCAGCTCGTACTGCGCGTCACGTGCCGACTTCTTGTAGAGGTTGTAGCCACTGGCTGTCATAGCACGGGTCCTGCCGTTTGTTGCACGAGGCGCTCGACGAAAAACTCCAGGTGCCCACGCGGATTCGCAGGCAGCGGCCAGGTATCGACCTTCTGTGCAATCGCCTTGAACGCCAGTGAGCACTTGGACCGCGGGAAGGCTTCGTAGACGGCGCGCTGCTTCTGCACGGCCTTACGCACACTTTCGTCGTAAGGCACCGCGCCGACGTATTGCAAGGCGACGTCAAGAAAGCGATCCGTGACCTTGGTCAACTTGGCGAACAGGTTGCGCCCTTCCTGCGGGCTCTGGGCCATGTTGGCCAGGACGCGGAAGCGGTTCATGCCGTAATCGCGGTTCAGCAGTTTGATCAGTGCGTAGGCGTCGGTGATCGAGGTCGGTTCGTCGCAGACCACCAGCAAGACTTCTTGCGCTGCGCGGACGAAACTGACGACCGAGTCACCAATGCCCGCAGCGGTGTCGATCACCAGCACGTCGAGGTTGTCGCCGATATCGCTGAACGCCTGGATCAGGCCGGCGTGTTGGGCCGGGCTCAAATGAACCATGCTCTGTGTGCCGGACGCGGCCGGGACGATGCGAATGCCGCCAGGGCCCTGCAACAGTACGTCGCGCAGCTCGCAGCGGCCTTCGATCACGTCGGCCAAAGTACGTTTGGGTGTCAGTCCCAGCAGGACGTCGACGTTCGCCAGCCCCAGATCGGCGTCCAACAGCATGACGCGCCGACCGAGCTCAGCTAGAGCCAGGGACAAGTTCACTGACACGTTAGTCTTCCCGACGCCACCTTTGCCGCCGGTCACCGCGATCACCTGTACGGGATGCATGCTGCCCATGAATTTTCTTTACCTTGTCTTACTTAGACGGAGGCCACATTACTGGCTGCGCGTTCACTAACTGAACAATGCATGGCAGACCATCGATGTAGGTACAAAAACTGTTCATTAATACCTCAGCCGACCTGCTTGGTCGGGCTGTGGTAAATATCAGCGAACATGTCAGCCATGGCTTCTTCGCTGGGTTCTTCTTGCATTTGCACGCTGACGGCGCGACTGACCAACTGATGACGACGCGGTAGATGCAAATCATCCGGAATCCGCGGGCCATCGGTGAGGTAAGCCACCGGCAATTCATGACTGATGGCCAGGCTCAACACCTCGCCCAGACTTGCCGTTTCATCCAGTTTAGTCAGGATGCAGCCAGCGAGCCCACAACGCTTGTAACTGTGATAAGCGGCCGTTAGAACCTGTTTCTGGCTGGTGGTTGCCAGGACCAGATAATTTTTCGATTTGATGCCACGACCGGCCAGGCTTTCGAGCTGCATGCGCAGTGCCGGATCGCTGGCCTGTAGGCCCGCGGTATCGATCAGCACCACGCGTTTGCGCAGCAAAGGCTCCAGCGCCTGCACCAGCGATTGGCCCGGATCGACATGCGTCACCGACACATTGAGGATCCGGCCCAACGTCTTGAGTTGTTCCTGAGCACCAATACGGTAGCTGTCCATGCTGACCAGCGCGATATTCTGCGCGCCGTACTTGAGCACGTAACGGGCCGCGAGTTTGGCCAGGGTGGTGGTCTTGCCCATGCCGGCAGGGCCGACCATGGCAATCACGCCGCCCTCTTCCAGAGGCTCGACTTCCGGTGTGACGATCATCCGCGCCAGGTGTGCCAGCAACATGCGCCAGGCCTGACGAGGTTCTTCAATATCGGTAATCAGCGCCAGCAAATCGCGCGACAACGGGCCGGACAGGCCAATGCGTTGCAGGCGACGCCAAAGATTGGCCTGGGCCGGACGGCTGCCTTGCAGCTGATTCCAGGCCAGGGAGCCGAGTTGCACTTCCATCAGTTCGCGCAGGCTGTTGAGTTCGAAACGCATCGAGTCGAACGCCCGTGGGTCGACGCCACCGGAGGCAGGTGCCGCAGCCGGTGCTGGACGACGGGGTTCGGTGTAGGTCGGCTCGATCAGCGGCTCGGCGGCGGTCAGTGGCAGGCCGGCGAACAACTGGCGATTGGTGGACTTATCGCTCTCGCCATCGCTGCGCAGGCTCAGTTCGGCCTGGGCGGTGACGATCCGCGACTGGGTCTTGCGCAGCTCGTCTTCGAGTTCCATGTTCGGAACGCGCGGAGCCAGCGCCGACAACTTGTAATCCAGGGCAGCCGTCAGCTCGACACCACCGGCGATCCGGCGGTTGCCAATGATAGCGGCATCAGCGCCCAGCTCATCACGAACCAGCTTCATGGCCTGACGCATATCGGCGGCGAAAAAACGCTTAACTTGCATAAACCACTACCTCAGCCGTTGGGCCCTACTGTCGCAACGATGGTCACTTGCTTGTTGTCAGGAATTTCCTGGTAAGCCAACACATGCAAACCCGGGACTGCCAATCGGCCGAATCGCGACAGCATCGCGCGAACCGGACCGGCTACCAGCAGAATCACCGGTTGACCTTGCATTTCCTGACGCTGCGCCGCATCGATCAACGAGCGTTGCAGTTTCTCAGCCATGCTTGGCTCCAGCAGAACACCCTCTTCCGAGCCTTGTCCTGCCTTCTGAAGACTATTGAGCAATATTTGTTCCAACCTTGGCTCCAGGGTGATCACTGGTAGCTCGGAGTCAGTCCCTACAATGCTTTGGACGATTGCGCGGGATACGCCGACGCGCACCGCGGCCACCAGCGCGGCAGTATCTTGACTCTTGCTGGCATTGTTTGCGATGGCTTCGGCAATGCTGCGAATGTCCCGTACTGGCACCTGTTCGGCTAGCAATGCCTGCAATACTTTGAGCAACTGAGACAGAGACACCACACCAGGCACCAGCTCTTCGGCCAGTTTTGGTGAGCTTTTGGCCAACAATTGCATGAGTTGCTGCACTTCTTCGTGACCGATCAACTCACTCGAGTGCTTGTACAAAATCTGGTTCAAGTGGGTTGCCACTACCGTACTGGCATCGACCACGGTGTAACCGAGGGATTGTGCCTGGGCACGCTGGCTGATTTCGATCCAGACCGCCTCCAGACCGAAAGCCGGATCTTTGGCGGTAATGCCGTTGAGCGTGCCGTAGACCTGCCCCGGGTTGATCGCCAGTTCGCGGTCCGGGTAAATCTCCGCCTCAGCGAGGATCACCCCCATCAGGGTCAGGCGATAGGCACTCGGCGCCAGGTCGAGGTTGTCACGGATATGCACGGTCGGCATCAGGAAGCCCAGGTCCTGGGACAACTTCTTGCGCACACCTTTGATCCGCGCCAGCAACTGACCACCCTGATTGCGATCCACCAGCGGAATCAGCCGGTAGCCGACTTCCAGGCCGATCATGTCGATCGGAGTGACGTCATCCCAGCCAAGCTCCTTGGTTTCCTGAGCGCGGGCCGGCGATGGCAACAGCTCCTGCTGACGCTTGACCTCTTGCAACGCCTGAACCTTGACCACGTTCTGCTTCTTCCAGAACAGGTACGCGCCGCCGGCCGCCAGGGCTGCCATGCTGAGAAAGGAAAAGTGCGGCATGCCCGGCACGAGGCCCATCACCGCCATCAAACCCGCCGCCACGGCCAACGCTTTGGGCGAGGCGAACATCTGGCGATTGATCTGCTTGCCCATGTCTTCCGAACCGGAAGCACGGGTCACCATGATCGCTGCTGCTGTAGATAAAAGCAGTGATGGCAATTGCGCCACCAAACCGTCACCGATGGTCAACAGCGCGTAAACCTTGCCGGCGTCGCCGAAGCTCATGCCGTGCTGGAAGATACCGACCGCCATGCCGCCGATCAGGTTGATGAACAGAATCAGCAGGCCGGCAATGGCGTCACCGCGAACGAACTTGCTGGCACCGTCCATGGAACCGTAGAACTCGGCTTCCTGTGCCACTTCCATCCGGCGCAGCTTGGCCTGGTTCTGATCGATCAGGCCGGCGTTCAAGTCGGCGTCGATGGCCATTTGTTTACCGGGCATCGCATCAAGGGTGAAACGCGCGCTCACCTCGGAAATCCGCCCGGCACCCTTGGTCACCACGACAAAGTTGATGATCATCAAAATCGCGAAGACGACGATACCGACCACGTAGTTACCGCCGATCACCACCTCGCCGAAGGCCTGGATCACCTTACCGGCGGCGGCATGGCCGTCCTGGCCGTGGAGCATCACCACGCGCGTGGAGGCCACGTTCAGCGCCAGTCGCAACAGGGTCGCCACCAGCAGAATGGTCGGGAACACCGCGAAATCCAGCGGCCGCAACGCGTAAACACAGACCAGCAAGACGACAATCGACAACGCGATGTTGAAGGTGAAGAACACGTCCAGCAGGAAC